>NZ_JACJER010000114.1:0-15078 GCF_014164185.1 Shewanella sp. SG44-6
CAATAATTTGGTCTGGTGACAGTATCTGGTTTGCCGCGACAACGGGGTATTGAATTTCAACTCGAACTGAGAGATACATTTGCCATGGGTAGTCATAGTCTGGACTATCACAGCTCAGTTTTACCATATTATTGCGACTAATCGCTCGTTCACTGGCAAGCTCAGCCGTTATCGGTGGATAGCACCGCGGAGGATTGACACGACCTTCAAGGTTTTGTGGGGTGATTTCGACCTTAGCTTTTGAGTCTGCTTCAATTTTTTTTTCTATCGTCTCTTTAGCTAAGTCATAAATGGTCGATAATGAGGGTGTTATTATCTCTTCGCTAGCAAATGCTGGCAAAAAAAATGTTATTGAACATAATAAACATAAAAAAAATACTTTCATAATGAAGATACTAGCTTGTTTTGCCAGAATACACCTATACTTTTAAAAACGGAAAATATGCGAGCTATCTCTGCATACACAATAAGCTAAAAAATATGCACCGATGACATAATAATTTCATTATGTCGCCGTCAAAAAAGTGTCAGCTCACCGTGTGTGAGTTAATTAATACAAATTAAAGCAAGTTGTATGCCCACTTTTTTAATTTAATGAATAGATAAGTATTCGCTGGGTTGTTGATGGTTTACACTCAAGGTTGGTAGGTCTTTAGCGATAAATGAGCTAGACGTAATGAGCTAACGTATTGTGTTGAACCTGGGTTTACTATAATTTTAATGAACAATTTTTATCCTTTTGGGTGACAGTTAACTACAAGGTCGTGTTATGTCGAGCATTTTAGATTCAGTCAATAAACGTACTCAGCTTGTCGGGCAAAACAGACTCGAGTTACTATTATTTAGGCTTAACGGCCGCCAACGGTTTGGGATTAACGTGTTCAAAGTGAAAGAGGTTTTACAATGCCCACCACTGACAACCTTACCGAAATTAAATCGTTATGTTAAAGGTGTTGCTCATATTCGTGGCGCAACGATTTCTGTTATCGATTTAAGTGCTGCAACGGGTGGTCGTCCACTGACATCAACTGAAAATTGCTTTATTATCATTTCCGAATACAACCGAAGCATTCAAGGCTTTTTAGTGAGTTCTGTTGAACGTATTATCAACATGAATTGGGAGGCAATTATGCCGCCTCCACAAGGTTCTGGTCGTTCTTCCTATTTAACCGCAGTGACAGAGATAGAAGGCGAGTTGGTTGAGATTTTGGATGTTGAAAAAATTCTTGATGAAATTTCACCGGTTAAGACTTCGATTAGTCAAGAACTCAACGAAACTTTAACGATTGATAGGGAACAGCATTATCATATTATGGTTATTGATGATTCTGCAGTGGCACGTAAACAGATTATTCGTTCGTTAGAGTCTTTAAATCTGCAAATCGATACTGCCAAAGATGGTAGAGAAGCGTTAGAGATGTTGAAAAATATTGCCAAAGAAATGGATGATGTATCAGTGGAAATTCCGTTGATTATTTCTGATATTGAAATGCCTGAAATGGATGGCTACACTCTAACAGCAGAAATTCGTGATAATCCAAAGTTAAAGAATATAAAAGTCGTACTGCACACATCGTTAAGTGGTGTGTTTAACCAAGCGATGGTACAAAAAGTTGGGGCTAACGATTTTATTGCTAAGTTTAACCCCGATGAATTAGCCGCAGCGGTTAACAAACATTTGAGTTTATAATTGTTTAGAATTGAATAATATTGAACGTTCGGTCGGCTCATCGGCAAACATATTAGGAAGATAATGTGACAGATAAATCACTTGCTGAAGCAGAGTACAATCAATTTAGGCTGTTTTTAGAGCAGCATAGCGGTATTGTGTTAGGTGAGAACAAACAGTATTTAGTTCGTAGCCGCTTAGCGCCACTGATGGGAAAGCATAATTTGCCTTCTCTATCTGAGGTGGTTAAAAAGTCGATGAAACCGATAGAGCGTCAATTACGCGCTGAAGTGATAGATGCGATGACTACTAACGAAACCTTATGGTTTCGAGACCGTTATCCATTTGAGTTGCTGAGTAATTCTTTGTTGCCTGAATACAGCAAGTTGGGCCGACCATTAAAAATATGGTCTGCTGCTTGCTCATCTGGGCAAGAACCTTACTCTTTAGCTATGACAGTGTTGGAATATCAACAGCGTAAACCCGGTGCTTTGCCTGGGGGCGTGACAATTCAGGCAACAGATTTATCACCTTCTATGTTAGAGCGTTGTAAGAATGCTGAATATGATGGTTTAGCTCTGGCTCGTGGTTTGTCTGAAGAGCGTAAACGTCAGTTTTTTGATGCTTTACCGTCTGGCAATATGAAAGTGAAAGATAACGTAAAACGTTTAGTGAACTTCAGAGCACACAATCTACTTGAAAGTTATAGCTTATTAGGCAAGTTCGATATCATTTTTTGCCGTAATGTATTGATTTATTTTGCGCCAGAGGCAAAGGCTACCATTTTGCGGCAATTTGCTGCCGCACTTAATCCTAAAGGTATCTTATTCTTAGGTGCGTCAGAATCTCTTGCGGGGTTAACCGAAGAGTTTAATATGGTTCGCTGTAATCCCGGTATCTATTACCAGAAAAAAACCTAGCTAAAACAGTTGATTAGATTCACCCCATGCCGACGATCGTCGGCATGTTAGTTTTTTTATTTTATTCTCCCATTATAAAAATTGTTGGCATAACCTTTGCTTTATATCTATCAGTTAGCTGATGGAGGCAATTTTATGGCGATTAATTTCGATAATGCATTAGGTGTTCACCAATATTCTTTGGGCGTACGAGCTCAAAGAGCTGAAGTGATTTCAAGTAACATCGCCAATGCCAATACTCCTCATTATAAAGCTCGAGATGTTAATTTTGCTTCTGCTATGCAAGCAGCAAGCTCACATCAGAAGGGTTTGAGCATGAGTCAAACCACAGAAAAACATTTCGATTTAACAGCGTTAAGTCAACAACATGTCCAATATCGTGTTCCAAATCAAGCCGATACAGGTGACGGTAATACTGTTGATACGCAGAAAGAACAATCAGCATTTATGCAAAATGCGCTCGAATATCAAATGTCATTAGGCTTCCTTGAAGGTAAGTTTAATGGCATGCGTAAAGCTTTGCGAGGTGATTAATCATGAGTTTATTTAATATTTTCAATGTGTCTGGATCAGGTATGTCTGCGCAGTCAGTGCGTTTGAATACCACTGCCAGTAATATTGCCAATGCGGATTCTGTATCAAGCAGTGTTGATAAAACTTATCGAGCACGTCATCCCATTTTTGAGGCTGAAATGCTTAAAGCTAATAGCCAGCAAAATAGTTCGCCGGGTGTTAACGTCAAAGGCATTGTTGAAAGTGATAAACCATTAATAAAAGAATACTCGCCAGATCATCCGATGGCTGATGGTGATGGTTTTATTTATAAACCGAATGTCAATGTGATGGAAGAAATGGCCGATATGATTTCTGCATCACGCTCTTATCAAATGAACGTTCAGGTGGCTGATGCAACTAAGTCTATGTTGCAACAGACGTTAAGGATGGGTAAATAGTATGATTATTCAAGGAGGTAACAATGAGCCTCGTTAATTCTTACAGTCAGTCTTTACCGCAACAATCCAGTAGCACATCAAATACAAGTGCTACCACGAAAAGTTCTGTACAGACAAATACAACCAGCACTACTACTGGGAACCCTTTCCTTGACGGAATTCGATTACCTGAAGAAAGTGCGATCCCTGAATCAAAAGATCAGATGTTAAAGCAAGAAGATTTTTTTGCTTTACTCAGTCAACAGTTGTCTATGCAAGATCCTTTTAAACCGGTTGATAATGATCAAATGATTGCCCAAATGGCATCGTTTTCGACGGTTGACGGTATTTCAAATCTGAATGATGAGATCCTTAACCTCAATACGGTAATGAGTTCTAGCCAAGCGTTACAAGCATCAGGCTTGGTGGGTCGAAAAGTGCTTATCCCTTCTGATACCGGGGCAATTTCTACTGAAAGCCCTGAGATTAAAGGTGTGATCAGTACGCCATCTGCAATTGAAACGATTACGGTGAAAATTGAAGATGAGTCGGGTCAGCTGATCAAGAGCTTTAATGTTGATGGCAGTAAAGGCGGCAATGTTGATGTGACATGGGATGGCTTAGGTAAGGATGGCCAACCCGTTAAAGCGGGTAATTACTCGATAAAAGCCAGTGGTAAAGTTGATGGAACGTCGGAAGATTTAGCGGTATCAACTTATGCACATGTGACAAGTGTGTCACTGGGCACTGCAGCGACTGGGGCCATTTTGAATTTGCGTGGAGTAGGCGGAATTAAGTTATCTGACGTACTCGCAGTATCTGAAACATAGTAAGGCCTGTATTGAATTATTGGCTTTATTGATAAATGAATTAATTGTGAGAGGTGAACTATGTCATTTAACATTGCACTGAGTGGTATTGCTGCCGCGCAAAAAGACTTAAATACAACGGCGAATAATATCGCTAACGTGAATACTATTGGTTTCAAAGAATCACGAGCTGAGTTTGCTGATGTGTACGCAAATTCTATTTTTTCGAACAGTAAAACCGCTGTCGGTGGTGGAGCAACCACCACTCAAGTGGCACAGCAATTTCACCAAGGTAGTTTGCAATTTACCAGTAATTCACTGGATATGGCGATCAGTGGCGGTGGTTTCTTTGTTACGTCGTCTGAGTTAGGGTCGCAAGATCAGTCATATACACGTGCAGGGGCATTTAAAGTTGACTCGGCCAACTATATGGTCGATTCAGCGGGTAACTTTTTACAAGGTTTCCCTGTTGATGAAGATGGTAACTCGACTTCTGTGAGTTTAACCACAACCCAACCGATTAAGATCCCAGACACTGCTGGTAGCCCTGTGCAAACCGGAAATGTTGGTTTGCAAATGAACCTTAATGTGGGAGAAACCGCATTAGACCCAGCTAATTTTAATCCAAACGATTCTGATACGTTTAATAATTCTACCTCGGTGACGATTTACGATTCATTAGGTGAATCGCACATTATGACCACTTATTTTATTAAACCGACCAATGGTTCATTTACAGGTGAAAGTAATTGGGTTGCCTTTTATGCAGTTGATGGCGATCCCGTTGATGTTGCGGCTGGCGCTGGTACTTATTCAACAGATACCAATGGTGATGGCACTGCTGATGCGACGGGTACAGCATCTGCTGCTAATCCCGATGGATTAGGTGGAGTCTGGTCAGGAGCTGTGATTAAATTTAATTCTGTTGGTGCTTATACGGGCAGTGATCCGGCTAACATTACCACTGAAGCATTAGGTTCTGGCGGTGCAGGTGCTTTGGGCCCTGGAGCCGACGGCACTCAAACACTTACAATAAAATTTAATAATCCAACTCAGTATGCTTCTCCATTTGAAGTCACTGAATTGACTCAAGATGGTATTACCGTAGGGCGATTAACCAATGTTGGTATTGGGTCTGACGGTCTGATTACCGCTAGTTATAGTAATGGTTCAACTGTGCCGTTAGCGCGAGTGGCATTAGTACGTTTTGCTAATGAGCAAGGTCTTACTCAGGTGGGTAATACCTCTTGGAAAGCCAGTTTAGGTTCCGGCGCGGCATTAGCTGGTGAGGCAAATAGTGGTACATTTGGTAGTATTCGCTCTTCTGCACTTGAACAATCAAACGTTGATTTAACCACTGAGCTGGTCGATTTAATCTCAGCTCAGCGTAACTTCCAAGCTAACTCACGTACGCTTGAAGTTAACAATACCTTGAACCAAACGATATTACAGATCCGCTAAATGACCCTTAGGCTATATAGGTGTTGCCGTTTACGGCAACACCTTGCCTTTTCCACCTCTTTACTTGTCCCCGTTATTAGACCCCTCGTGTCGATAGATGCTTTTTTGACACTCATGCGCTACCCATTAATTTTATTGATTAACTGATTCATACAGTTACATCTCAATCCTCTCACTTAAAAATCGTTGGCATGATGCTTGCTTATTCTGTGTATATAGTGTTTTTGCAGAAAGTTTGACGGAGCAAAAAATGGACAAATTTCTTTATATTGCCATGAGCGGCGCAAAGCAAGGGATGAATGCCCTAGCAGTGAGTGCGAACAATCTTGCTAACGCGAATACTGATGGATTTAAAGCTGACATGGTCCAAGCCCGTTCAATGCAGGCATTTGGTGAAGGTTTGCCTACACGGGTATTTTCGATGCTGGAAAGCCCAGGCAGTAACTTTAATAGCGGCCCCGTTAAAACTACTGGTCGGGATCTTGATATTGCGGTTAAAGGAGATGGCTGGCTTGCTGTGCAGGCGGCTGATGGTTCCGAGGCATATACCCGCGCTGGTAGTCTAAAAATTGACAGTACCGGCTTATTATTAAATAGCCGTGATCGTCCCGTTATGGGCGCTTCAGGTCCCATTGTGTTACCCATTCCAGTTGAAAAAATAGAGATTTCGGCCAACGGTATTATTTCTGTACGCCCTCAAGGGGCAACCGCAGAGGTAATAGAAGAGGTCGGAAGGATTAAGTTAGTTAATCCTGGTAACCAAAACCTTATGCGCGGTGAAGATGGTTTATTTCGTCTTATTGCCGGTGGCAATGCGCCAAACGACCCAGGGGTTCAAGTTGAAAGTGGTGCGGTCGAAGGCAGTAATGTTAATTCTGTGCATGAAATGGTCGCCATGATTGATATTCAACGTCAATACGAAATGCAAGTCAAAATGATGAAGAACGCTGAAGAGATTGATCGAGCGTCCACTTCCTTGATGAGAATTAGTTAGGAGTAATTATTATGCATCCAGCGTTATGGATAAGTAAAACCGGTGTCGACGCCCAACAAACCAATATTGCGGTTATTTCAAATAACGTGGCTAACGCCAGTACCGTGGGATTTAAGAAAAGTCGTGCAGTATTTGAAGACCTTCTTTATCAAACGGTTAACCAAGCCGGTGGCATTAGCTCAGACAATAGCAAGTTACCTAATGGTTTAAACATTGGTGCGGGTACTAAAGTGGTTGCCACGCAAAAAATGTTTACTCAAGGCAACATGCTGACCACAGATAACTCATTAGATTTAATGATTGAAGGTTCGGGCTTTTTTGAGGTGCAAATGCCAGATGGTACAGCAGCCTACACCCGTAACGGCCAGTTCAGCTTAGATGATACCGGCCAAATCGTCACACCAGGTTCTGGTTATGTGGTTCAACCGCCTATCACTATTCCAGAAAACTCCACCAGTATTACGGTGTCGGCCTCGGGTGAAGTGTCAGTGCAAACCCCAGGTACAGCTGCCAGTCAGATTATTGGCCAGTTAACCATGACCGATTTTATTAACCCTGCTGGTTTAGATCCATTAGGGCAAAACTTATACACCGAAACAGGTGCGAGTGGCACGCCTATTCAAGGTACTGCATCACAAGACGGTTTAGGTTCTATCCGCCAAGGCGCATTGGAAACCTCTAACGTTAATGTGACAGAAGAATTGGTTAACCTTATTCAAGGTCAACGTATTTACGAGATGAACTCCAAAGTTATCTCGGCGGTTGATCAGATGCTGTCTTATATTAATCAGAATCTCTAAGGAGCTAACATGATTAAATACATTGCGTTAGCGTCAGTATTGTTATTGGCTGGGTGCAGTTCTACGCCCAAGAAACCGATTGCTGATGATCCATTTTATGCGCCGGTATACCCAGATACTGTACCAACGCAAGTGGTGCCAACGGGATCTATTTATCTTGATAGCCAGGCATCAAGCTTGTATTCCGATATTCGTGCGCATCGGGTCGGTGACATCATCACTGTGACCTTAAAAGAATCAACCCAAGCGAAAAAAAGTGCCTATAACCAAATCAAAAAAGGCACAGACTTAACCGTCGAGCCTATTTATGCTGGTGGCAAAAATGTTTCTATAAGTGGTATCCCGCTCGATCTTGGTTATAACGACAGCATGAATACCAAGCGAGAATCAGATGCCGATCAATCAAACAGTTTAGATGGCAGTATTTCAGCCAACATCATTCAAGTACTTAGCAACGGCAATTTAGTTATCCGTGGTGAAAAATGGATTTCGATCAATAACGGTGATGAGTTTATTCGCGTCACAGGCATGATCCGCAGTGAAGACATTAACCCAGATAATACAATTGATTCTACACGAGTGGCTAACGCTCGTTTTCAGTATAGCGGTACCGGTACGTTTGCTGACTCCCAAAAAGTCGGTTGGCTGAGTTCATTCTTTATGAGTGACTGGTGGCCTTTCTAAGGAGTAATGCATGAAAACTAAATTGATCGTGTCGCTTGTAGCGTCGATATTAATGCTCAGCGCTTCTGCAAATGCAGAGCGGATTAAAGATATCGCCAGTATTCAGGGAGTACGAAGTAACCAACTAGTGGGTTATGGCTTAGTTGTTGGTTTGCCTGGTACCGGGGAGAAAACCCGATATACCGAACAAACATTTAGAACCATGCTAAAAAACTTTGGCATTAATTTACCTGAATCAGTTCGACCAAATTCAAAGAACGTAGCCGTTGTTGCTGTACACGCTGAAATGCCGGCCTTTATTAAGCCGGGTCAAAATCTTGACATTACCGTGTCTAGTTTAGGCGAGGCAAAAAGTTTACGTGGTGGCACCTTATTACAAACCTTCTTAAAAGGGGTTGACGGCAATGTGTATGCCATTGCTCAGGGCAGCTTAATTGTGAGTGGCTTTAGTGCCGAAGGGCTTGATGGCTCTATGGTGATTCAAAATACGCCAACGGTTGGTCGTATTCCAAGTGGCGCCATTGTTGAACGCAGTGTGATCAGTCCGTTTGCTAGTGGTGATTACCTGACATTTAATTTACGTCGCTCAGATTTTTCTACCGCCAAACGTACTGCCGATGCGATTAACGATTTACTTGGCCCAGACATGGCAAAAGCTATTGATGCGACTTCTATTCAAGTCAGTGCACCGCGCGACGCATCACAGCGGGTATCGTTTTTATCGACATTAGAAAACATTGAGGTTATTCCGGCTGAAGAGTCAGCCAAAGTCATTGTTAACTCACGTACTGGCACCATTGTGGTTGGTCAAAATGTCAAGTTACTGCCTGCGGCTGTGACCCACGGTGGATTAACCGTGACTATTGCCGAAGCTACGCAAGTATCACAACCCAACCCCTTAGCGGGTGGTAATACGGTTGTTACCACCAACAGTACGATTGATGTGTCAGAAAAAGATCGTCGTATGTTCATGTTTAATCCAGGCACCACTCTTGATGAGCTTGTCAGAGCCGTGAATCTAGTGGGCGCAGCACCATCAGATGTTCTTGCCATACTCGAAGCGTTAAAAATGGCAGGCGCTTTGCATGGTGAACTTATCATCATCTAAATATTGTCGGAATGACTATGGAAAAGTTGTCAGCTTCATCGAACTTTCTGGATCTAGGAGGACTAGATTCACTTCGTGTCCAAGCCCAGAAAGACGAGAAGGGGGCACTTAAAGAAGCGGCTAAGCAATTTGAAGGGATCTTTATTCAAATGCTCATGAAAAGCATGCGAGATGCCAATGCCGCGTTTAAGTCAGACAATCCAATGAACAGTGAAACAACAGCATTTTTTGAACAAATGCGTGATCAACAAATGTCTGTCGATTTATCCAATAAAGGCATGCTAGGGCTGGCTGAAATGATGGTGCAGCAATTAGACCCAGAAAATAGCCCTATTACTCCGGCATCAGTATTACGCGGTAATAGCGACTACAAAGTAAACCCGAGTATGTTTGTTGCGCCAGCAACAGAGTTAGATAAAGACACCTTAGATGCTATAGCACCAAAAGATCAAATAGCGGCATCGCATTCAGTTATTGATCATGCGCAGTCTATGCAACCTATGTCTGCCAAGCTTTCTCGGGTGTTATCTGGTGATCAATTAGACAGTGTGTTACGCGGCGAGCAATTAACCAGCCAAGCGTTACAAATGGGCAAAAGTTTGCCGCCAGTTGATACCCCTATGGCAAAAAGCAAAGGTATTGCGGTAAGTCAATTTACCAGTCCAGAACATTTTATTTCGGTGTTGTATCCCCACGCTGAAAAAGCGGCTAAATCCTTGGGTACCTCAGCTGAAGTGTTAATCGCTCAATCAGCACTCGAAACTGGTTGGGGCCAAAAAGTGGTACGTCGTAACGACGGCACTATGAGTAATAACTTATTTAATATCAAAGCTGATAAACGTTGGCAGGGTGACAAAACCTCTGTCAATACTTTGGAATTTGAAAAGGGCATAGCGGTGCAACAAAAAGCGGATTTCAGAATGTATGACAACCTTGAACAGAGCTTTAACGATTTTGTGTCGTTTATTAGCCAAGGTGATCGTTATCAAGATGCGCGTAAAGTTGCCGCAGAGCCGACTCAATTTATTAAAGCACTGCAAAAAGCAGGCTACGCTACCGACCCTCAATATGCCAATAAAGTTATCAATGTGATGAAGTCGGTAAAAGAAGGCCTTAAATCTGTATTACCTGTGGAGACTAAATAATGTCGATTGACTTACTCAATATCGCTCGCACAGGCGTTCAAGCATCTCAAGCGCAATTAGGTGTCACCAGTAATAACATTGCCAATGCAAATACTGCTGGTTACAACAGGCAAGTTGCTACTCAGTCATCATTAGAATCACAACGCTTAGGCAATAATTTTTATGGCACCGGCACTTATGTGTCCGATGTTAAGCGTGTTTATAACGAATTTGCCGCGCGTGAGTTACGCATAGGTCAAACCAGCATGAGTGCGGCTGAAACCTCTTACAGTAAGTTGAGTGAGTTAGACCAGATTTATTCTCAAATTGGCAAAATGATGCCAGAAAATTTGAACAATTTTTTTGCTAGCATCAATAATGTAGCCGATTTACCGACCGATTTAGGTATTCGCGGCAGTAGTCTCAGCTCTGCAGAGCAGTTAGCCGCTGGTCTAAATCAAATGCAGTCGCAACTTGATGGTCAGGTAAAGCAAACTAATAGCCAAATTGAATCCGTTACCACTCGTATAAATGAGATAAGCAAAGAATTAGGCAGCATCAATTTAGAATTGATGAAATCTCAAGGCGATGACAGCCAAGTGCTAGACAAGCAAGACGCACTCATTTTAGAGCTCAGCAAGTATGCTCAGGTGAATGTAATTCCATTAGATACCGGCGCAAAATCAATTATGCTGGGCGGTTCAGTGATGTTGGTGTCAGGTGAAGTGTCGATGTCAATTGGCATGAGCCCAGGCGATCCATATCCAAATGAACCGCGCATTAATGCTTCTATTGGCGATAAAACGCTTAACATTGATCCGTCTAAATTGGGCGGTCAACTTGGCGCATTATTTTCATTTAGAGATGACACTTTATTACCGGCTAGTACTGAGCTTGGCCAATTAGCCTTAGGTATTGCAGACACCTTTAACGAAATGCAATCCAAAGGTTTTGACTTAAACGGTAACGTCGGTAGCGATATCTTTCGTGATATTAACGATCCATTAATGGCTTCAGGCCGTGCAGCAAATAATTCTACCAATACTGGTACAGCAGCAATGTCGGTCAATATTGATGATGTGGGTGCATTATCAGGTGGCAGCTACGAGTTGAGCTATACCATCGCAGATGGTTACCAATTAAAAGATACTAAAACTGGAGAGCAAACCACATTAACAGTATCGGGTAGTCAACTTACCGGTGGTGCAGGTTTTAGCATTAATATTGCCAGTGGTGCCGTAGCGGATGGTGATAAATTTGAAATCCGCCCAACAGCAGGCGCCGCTGCAGGCTTAAAAGTGGTGATGACCGATCCCAAAGGTATTGCTGCTGCGGGGCCTCAAATTACGCCAAATACAACCAACTCTGGTGAGTTAGCGGTAAAAGTGAATGCCATTAATCGTGCCGACGCTAACTTCCCGGTTACAGGAAGTGAACTTTCGGTTCGAGTTAATACCAATACCGCTACAAAAACTTTTGAAGTTTTTAATGCCGCTGGCACGAGCGTTGGTGGCCCAACCGCATTTACTCCACCACAAATTAATACGGGTTTTGGTTTTAGTTTTGAAATTGACGATCAATCCACTGCTGGTGTTACCGATACATTTACGTTTGATTTGGCATTTGCAGAAGGCGACAACAGTAATGCAGTTGAAATGGCTAAATTGTCTGATGCTAAATTGATGAATAACGGCACGGGTACCTTAAACAGCGTATTTGAAAATACTAAATTGGATATTGGTAGCCAAACTAAGTCTGCTGAAGTGCGAGTGGGCTCGGCAACGGCAATATATCAACAAGCCAGTAACCGTGTGCAAAGTGAATCTGGTGTCAACCTTGATGAAGAAGCAGCAAACTTATTGCGCTTTCAACAATCTTATCAAGCCTCCGCCAGAATAATGACAACTGCACAAACCATTTTCGACACTTTATTAAGCTCGGTTCGCTAGGAGATACATTATGAGAATTTCTACCGGACAGATGTTTCAGCAAAACACTAATAGCATATTAGAAAAGCAATCTGCCACCAACACCATAATGGCGCAAATTTCTAGCGGTAAAAAAGTCAATACCGCTGGTGATGACCCAGTTGCGGCTATTGGTATTGATAACTTAAAGCAAAAAAATGCTTTGGTGGACCAATTTGTAAAAAACATTGATTACGCCACTAGTCACATTCAACAAGCCGAAAGTCAGTTAGGCCAAGCAGATACCTTGGCTGGCAGCATGAAAGAGTCAATGCTTCGCGGCATTAACGGCAGCATGACTTCCGCCGAGCGGCAAGTGATTGCCGATGACATGCGTCAAAGTCTTGAACAATTAATGTCCATTGCCAACACCAAAGACGAGTCAGGCAATTATATTTTTGCTGGTAATAAAACCAACAGCGCACCATTTGCGTTTGATAATAATGGTGATGTGGTTTACGGCGGTGATGCCGGCATTCGTAAAAGTAATATTGCCCAAGGAGTCCAAGTTAATACCAATACTCCTGGCGATGCCGCCTTTATGAACGCACCCAATGCCATGGGCGACTATGGCGTCAATTATTCGTCATCTCAACAAGGTGATTTTGTCGTAACAAGTGCCAAGGTTACTGATACCGCCAGTTATGTAGATAGTAATTACACATATAGCTTTGCATTTACCGATGATGGCACAGGTGGCCTGAACGTAGAGGTGACAGATAATGCCACACCGACGGCAAATGTTGTCTATCCAGCAGCTCCTTTTGACGCTTCGATGCCGGTTAAGTTCAACGGCATGGAAATTAACATCGATGGCGAACCTGCAATTGGCGATACTTTCAGCATAGAAGAAGTGGCACAAGTCAGTATATTCAATACTTTCAGCAAGGCTATCGCATTATTTGAAAGCGGCAACGATGCACAAACACCTGCTGGACAGTCAGAGTTGGCACAGCTCTTGAATAACATTGATAGTGGCGTCAATCAAATGAGTCAGCAACGTAGCTTAACCGGCAACAGCCTAAAAGTGCTGCAACAGTATAGCGACAATCATACTGATGAAAAGTTGATTAACACCTCGGCATTATCAAAGTTAGAAGATTTAGATTTGGCTTCGGCCATTACCGAATTCGAAAAGCAGCAACTCGCACTCAACGCTGCATCGAGTTTGTTCAGTAAAGTAAGTTCGACCAGTTTGTTTGACTATATATAACAAGTTGTAAATTTAGTTCGTTATAAGGTCTTTTGTAAGGGTTTTCTAAGCACTTATTTTGGTTTGTATAACAAAGGCTCTGATAAACGCTCTTATAAAAAGACATGTTTCACTACACATTAAACAGTTTAATGATTAACCGTTTAGCCAAGCTCCGAGTCTTGGCGTTCAACTAAGAAGAGGAATTTTACATATGGCTATTTCAGTTAATACTAACGTCACATCAATGAAAGCGCAGAACAATCTAAATGGCGCTAACAGTAAACTTTCTATGTCAATGGAACGTTTATCATCAGGCTTACGCATCAACAGCGCTAAAGATGATGCTGCAGGTTTGCAAATTGCCAACCGCTTAACCAGCCAGATTAATGGTATTGGTGTCGCGGTTCGTAACGCCAATGATGGTATCTCTATGGCGCAAACCGCTGAAGGTGCGATGCAAGAGTCGACTAACATTTTGCAACGTATGCGTGATTTGTCACTGCAATCAGCCAACGGATCAAATTCAGACGGCGATAGAGTTGCTTTACATAAAGAGTTAGCCGCACTGCAATCTGAGCTAACTCGTATTGCTGATACTACCTCGTTTGGTGGCCAGAAATTACTTGATGGGTCGTTTGGTACTAAATCATTTCAAATTGGCGCTAATGCAAACGAAACAATAAGTGTATCGTTAACTAATATCAAAGCATCATCATTAGGTAAAAACACCCTAACAGTTGGCGGTACCGCAATGAACGTGGCGGCGGCAACAAATGGTGTAGCTGCAGAAACAGACCTTACAATCACTGGTGGTGGCAAGGTGACTGGTGCGGTAGCATGGGCACTAGGTTCTAGTGCTAAAACTATTGCTTCTTCAATTAATACAGCGACAACCGCTGCTGGCGTTGATGTTAAAGCTGTTGCATCAAATGAAATGACACTAAAAGATTTATCAGCAGGTGGTGCAGTTAGTTTCACGCTAAATGGTACAGCTATTGCCGCAAATGTTTCATCTGGTTCAGATTTGACCGCACTAGCAGAAGCGATTAATGGTCAAAAAGGCACCACTGGAGTCAGTGCTGAATTTACAGATCCAACTGATAAGTCTTCACTTAAATTAAGTACTCTTGATGGTGCGGATATTAGTATTGCCGCTTTCGCAAACGCGGCAACTGGTAACCAATCTGTTGATTTCGGTGGTTTAGTATTGACTGAAGGTGGCACTGTTGCTGGTACTAAAACGGGGACAGTAGAATTATCAAGCAGTTCAGCTTTTAGTATTCAAAACACAGCTGCTACAGAGTTTAATAGTTCAGCTTCTGCATTTAAATCTGTTGAAAGCTTAGATATTACCGATGCTGCCAAATCGCAAGATGCGATAAGTGTTATTGATGCCGCTATCGGTCAGATTGATA
>NZ_JACJER010000115.1:0-14963 GCF_014164185.1 Shewanella sp. SG44-6
TCTCATTACCCACTAAGCCACGAGGGTAGCCCTTACCATCCCAGCGTTCATGGTGGGTAATGAGATACCTATTGAAGGTCGAATCATGGCTATCGTTGATGTCATTGATGCCTTACTTTCTAAACGTAGTTATAAAGAGGCGTGGCCCGCTGAAAAGGTAAGAGATTATTTAATTGAGCAGTCTGGTAATCAATTTGATCCACTTATGTGCACTGCAAGTTTGGCATTACTGAATCAGTTTGTGAAGATTCAACAGGAAATGCCGGATTAATAACTGATACCAACAGATTAAGCTATTTAATATGAATCCAATATGTGAGCGGGTATTGCTAGAAGTCAGCCAGTCTGAATTGATTGATTTGGGCGATTTAGATTTTGCGTCAACCTTGATTATTAAATCAGTATGTCGTGGACTGAATATAGGTCGAGCCGGTATTTGGTTATTAACTGACGATAATCAGTCAATTGATTGTTTTTTATTAATCGACAATGATACCAAACAACATAATATTACCTTAACCCGATCCCAGTTTCCCAGTTACTTTAAGGCTCTTGATACAGAGAGAATCATTGCTGCCAGTGATGCTTTGACCGATCCAGCCACATACGAATTCGCTGATATCTATTTGCGCCCTAACGCAATTACCGCAATGTTAGACAGCCCTATTAGGCATGCGGGTAAGATGATCGGCATTATTTGTTGTGAGCATAAAGGTGAGATTAGGCACTGGACCTATGATGAACAAGCATTCGTGAGTTCGTTAGCCGATTTGTATGGCCGTGCAGTCAATGCTAAAAAAGTCAAAGCTTATCAAATTGAACTTGAATCGATTAATAGTGCTTTAGAAACACAAGTTGAGAAAAGAACAGCAGAACTCAAAAGAGCCATCAAAAACTTGCAGATAACTCAAGCGAGCTTGATAGAAAATGAGAAATTAGCCGCATTGGGGAATCTTGTTGCGGGTGTTGCGCATGAAGTGAATACTCCACTAGGTATTTCGGTCACCTCCACCAGTCATTGTATTGATGAGCTCAATAAACTCAAAAAGTATTATGGGGCAGGAGATCTTGATGAACAAAAGTTTGTTGATTTCATGGACACACTGACCGATGGCCTTAATCTTGTCGAACGCAATTTGTCGCGAGCCGCTGAACTGGTACATAACTTTAAGCGCACGGCGGCAGATCAACTTGTTATAGAGAAAGAAAATATTAACTTAACCGAGTATTTAGAACAGATTTCATCGCCATTACGACCACTCACTCGTAAGCAAGGCATTGAGCTGAATATTCAATTAGAACAACAGCTGTTTGTTAATTCTTACCCTGGTGCCATCGCGCAGATTTTTACTAATTTAGTCTCCAATTGTTTTAGACATGCTTTTCCTGAGGGATTTCCAGGCAAGAAACGCATTCTCTTAGGCGCAGAGATGTGTGGCGATGAAATAAAAATGTTCTACAAAGATAATGGTAAAGGGTTGAGTAAAGACGTTAAAAGTAAAATTTTTGAGCCATTCTTTACCACTGCACGAAATGTCGGCGGTACTGGTTTAGGCATGTCTATTGTGCATAACCTAGTAACACAAAAATTGGCCGGTAGGATTGAGATTGTTTCAGAACTTAATCAAGGTTTTGAAGTCGATATTTATATTAAAGATCTCGATTAAAGATAATTTAAGAATAAAAAAACGCACTCGAAAGTGCGTTTTTTCCATGCTATATCAATAACTAGCCTTTTGCTGCGTTTGTCAAGAAAGCCACAATCTCATCAAATGGAATGTCTTGTTTCTCACCTGTGCGACGGTTTTTATACTCAAACACCCCAGCATCGATATTGCGATCGCCAATCACCACAACATGCGGTAGGCCAATCAGTTCCATGTCGGCAAACATAACACCTGGACGCTCTTTACGATCATCCATCAATACTTCAACACCCGCATCAGCTAAGTCTTGGTAAAGTTTTTCGGCAATGTCGGCCACACGATGTGACTTATGCATGTTCATTGGCAAAATACCTACCGTAAACGGTGCGATAGCTTCTGGCCAAATAATGCCGCGGTCATCGTTATTTTGCTCAATGGCAGCCGCCACAATACGGCTTACACCGACACCATAACAACCCATCAATAGAACTTGTGCTTTACCATTTTCATCTAACACAGTGGCATTCATGGCTTTAGAATAGCTAGTACCAAGTTGGAAGATATGTCCCACTTCAATACCACGAGCCATGGCATAGGTGCCTAGGCCATCCGGCGTTGACTCACCTTCAACAACATTACGAATGTCCGCTGAAGTGATTAAAGGTAAATCACGTTCCCAGTTAATGCCAAAATAATGCTTATCTTCAACGTTAGCACCGGCAGCAAAATCGCTCATTACAGTGACACTATGGTCAATAATAATTGGCATCGTTAAGCCTACAGGCCCGATAGAGCCTGGCCCTGCGCCAACGGCTGCGCGGATTTCCGCTTCTGAAGCAAACTCAAAGGGTGAAGCGACTAATTCAAGCTTGTCGGCTTTGATTTCGTTAAGCTCATGATCGCCTCGAATAACTAATGCTACCAATGGTGCTTCTTCCGTTGCACCTTTAACGATTAAGGTTTTAACCGTTTGAGTGATAACGACATCAAATTGTTCAACTAATTCTGCAATTGTTTTGGCGTTAGGTGTATCCACTAACGTCATTGTTTGAGTTGGCTCTGCACGTGTGCCGGCTGGCATTGCTGCCTCAGCTTTTTCAATGTTAGCGGCATAGTCGCTACCTGTTGAATAAGCGATTAAATCTTCACCGCTGTTAGCCAGTACATGGAATTCATGCGACATGCTACCGCCAATAGAGCCAGTGTCTGCAAGTACTGGGCGGAATGATAAGCCCATACGAGTCAGAATATTGCTGTATGCGGTGTGCATTGCATGGTAAGTGCTGTCCATGGTTTGTTGATCTAAATGGAAAGAATAGGCATCTTTCATCAAGAATTCACGTGCGCGCATGACACCAAAACGTGGACGTACTTCGTCACGGAATTTGGTTTGTACTTGGTAAAGTGTTAGCGGCAATTGCTTGTAAGAACTTAATTCTTTACGGACTAAATCGGTGATCACTTCTTCATGGGTAGGTCCCAATACAAAATCACGATTGTTGCGGTCTTGAAAACGCAATAATTCAGGACCAAACTTATCCCAACGGCCTGTTTCAACCCATAGATCAGCTGGTTGTACTAATGGCATTAGTATTTCGATAGCGCCTGTTTTGTTCATTTCTTCACGAACAATGGCTTCAACTTTACGTAATACACGTAAACCTGACGGTAACCAGCTGTAGAGACCTGAAGCATTGCGACGGATCATACCGGCACGTAACATTAACTGATGACTAATCACCTCTGCATTTGCAGGAGTTTCTTTTTGTGTTGAAAGCAGGTACTTACTAACTCGCATTACCAATGTCCAAAATAGTTGCTATGAATTAGCGTCATTTTAGCACCTGCATTAATGATGTCACCTGCTAATTCGACTCAAAAGCAGGCTTTGTGATGCTTAAATGCCAAGTTTGAGATAGCTAAGTTGAAATAACGTCATTTTTATCGATTTATCCTTGCATTATCACTGCTTGAGGCTATTTGTCGCGTCTATCACCAATGACTCGAGCCGGATTACCTGCAACGATGGCGTAGTCTGCTACATCTTTGGTCACAATACAGCCCATACCAATAACGGCGTAATCTCCAATCGTCACGCCATCGACAATACCTGCCTGAGCGCCAATCCACACATCCTGGCCTATTACGATACCTTTTGATGTCGCGGGTTGTTTATAAATTGGTGTAGTAGGTGACATGCCATGATTAAAAGCATAAATGGTGACGTTATTAGCTATCCGTGTTTGGTTGCCTATTGTTATGCCATGACGACCACCATCTAAGCTGCAGCCATGATTGATTGCCACTTCATTACCTAAGGTGATAGGTCCATGCAGAAATACCTCTGCTGCAATCATGCATTGATTACCGATGCTGATATCTCGCCCGGGTTCGGCAAACAGTTGAGCTTGTGGGGCAATAAAACTGTGCTCGCCAATATGAATGGTTTCCAGCTGACTCAACTGCTGTTGAATCTCATCTTGCCATGGTTTTGCCCAGGCTAAATGCTTAGGCTTGAGTGAAAAATACAGCCATGGCATCCATGATAAGCGTCGTTTGTGTTGAGCTTGGTAATCAATTTCTGCCATAGGGTTAATCCTTTAACAATGTCACTTTGGTCGGTTTAAGCTCTAGTACTTCGATACCTTGTGCTGTAACACACCAAAAAATATCTAAATCGTACAATGCAACTTGATATAGTTTGGGATCGTCTTTGGCTTTTTTATACGCGGGCCTAGGGTCTTGGGACAATACACCTTCAATAAGCGCGGCAAGATCTTGATATTGTTGTTGTTGGCTATAAAGATTAATTTGTTGACTGGCTAGGGCTGTATAAGTCAGTGGAACCAAGATAGGTGCATCTTGCGCAATACCACCTTTTGCATCAGTAATTGCATCGGAAAACGGAACATAGGGCTTAATATCAACAATTGGCGTACCGTCTAATAAATCCATACCCGATATCACCAAACACACTTTACCTTTACGTTGAACCACCCCGTGTAGCTTTACCACTGATTGGCCAATACCATTGGGGCGAAATGTAGATCGTGTGGCAAACACGCCTAGTTTTTCATTACCCCCTAGTCGAGGAGGGCGCACTGTGGTTTTCCAACCTTGGGCTAAATTCTCATGAAAACTGAATAGTAACCATAAGTGTGAATATTGCTCTATGCCTCTGACTGCATCAAGATGATTAAAATCAGGTTCAAACTCAATATAACCGACAGCATTGACTAGTCCCGGTTGACGCGGAATACCAAACTTTTGTTTATAGGGGGTTCTGCATATTGCAACTGCATTTAATTGGCTACTAAACGGCACGCTAGATTGGTTATTAATAGGAGCTGTTTGGCTGTGTTGATCGTTGCCTTGTGTCATGCGGTACCTGAATTAAACAGAAAATAGGAAATGAAAAATCAAATATAAAAAATATTGATGAGTGTGATATGAGCACTCATCATCTATAGGCTGCGAATATACTCTATTGAGTTATTATTTTTTTGCAGCTGTTTTAATCGCTTGGCCAACGCAAAGCGCTCGACTAAAACAACTATTGTCAGCTTCAGTAATCATAAAGCAGCTTTTAACTACAAAACCATTTGCGCCTATGTCTGCTGCAGCTCTTCTGGCATTAGTGCGAGCCACTGACATTTGTGGTGGTGCATCCTGTTTGGTTTCTTGGCAGGCTTCACCTTCAATTAAACCTAATATTTCAAATGTCCCTTTGGGTTGCTCATTACCTTCATATAACTGCACATCACCGACTTTAAAATAATCATTGATGGCTTTACTGTCTAAATTACTTTTGAACGTGTAATCACTGGCACAAGCACTCAATAATAGTGCTATGCCTGAGATTATAAATGCATATTTAAGAGAAAACGTCATGGCCGTAACCTTATTATTAATGGGTAATAGATCTGCAACAGTTAGTTTACCCTGTCTTATGGCGATGATAAAGCAATCAAATGCCACAAAAAAAGAGCTTACCTAAGTAAGCTCTTTTTTATTTTAAAGAATTAACCGTGAGATTATTCTTTAGTTAAAATATTTATTCCATGCCTGGAATTAAAAATTCGCTCATGCTTTTGCCGCTATCAACTTGTTGTTTGAATACGGTTGGCATACGACCTTGACCTGTCCATTGAATTAATTCACCGTCAATGGTGATTTGATATTTTGGCGGACGTGGTGCACGCTTTTTAGTTGATGTTTTAGCAGAGGCTGTGACTTCACCTAAATCTTCGATTGATAAACCACTGTTTTCAATTTGAGCAAGAATTTCAGCAATACGAGCATTACGCTCTGCATTGGCTTCAAGTTCTAATTTTTCTTCTTCTTCACGTTCAGTAATGATCTTTTCTAATTTTGCCGCGGTTTCGCGTAAATCATCAAGAGACAATTCTTTTACTGCAGCTTTAAAACGACGGCCGTGGGTTAGTATGTCTAAAAAATCACTCATTTTGTGTAGTTTCCTAATGATTTATTTATAAAATAAAAAGTTATCAAAGATGTTTTTTAATGTTTCAGGTAAATTTCAGTGCATCATTTGGTTTGTTGTGGTCTTTATTATTAATATAAATAACATTAACTCACTGATTATTACCAAGACAGCTTAATTAATACTGAATATAACTGTAATAATAGAAACTATTTGTCATTGAATCAAATTAAATCATCTAAATATTGAATAAATTTTAATTAATCACTTGTATCAAATAATTAATGTTCCACAGTTTGTTTTGTTTGATTGCCACCACAATCATAAAAAAAATATAAACAGTCGTTTGACTTTGATTGACGTTAACGTTAACAGGACGTAAAGTTAGCCTATCTTGCATTGGCAAACGCCAGTGTGTTGTCCACATACATTGAAGGTGTAGAAGGAAAACCTATGAAAATATTGGTGCCTGTTAAACGCGTAGTTGATGCCAATGTAAAGGTCAGGGTAAAAGCTGACAACACAAGTGTTGATACGACGAACCTTAAAATGGCGTTAAACCCATTTTGCGAAATAGCAGTTGAAGAAGCGGTTCGCTTGAAAGAATCTGGCGTAGCCACTGAAGTTATCGTGGTGAGTGTTGGCGCAAAAGCAGTGCAGGAGCAATTAAGAACTGCAATGGCATTAGGTGCTGATAGAGCCATTCATATTGAAACTGATGAAGAATTGGTGCCACTATCAATTGCGAAACTGTTAAAAGCTGTGCAAGAAAAAGAACAAGCGCAGTTAATTATTTTTGGTAAGCAGTCTATTGACGGCGATAACAACCAAACTGGACAAATGTTAGCGGCACTAACTGATATGCCACAAGCGACATTTGCATCAGAAGTAAAAGTTGATGGTGATATGATCACCGTTACTCGTGAAATAGATGGCGGACTGCAAACCCTGAAAATGCCTTTACCTGCCATTGTCACGGTTGATTTACGTTTGAACGAACCTCGCTATGCTTCATTACCCAATATTATGAAAGCTAAACGCAAGCCATTAGACATTATGACTGTGGCTGATTTAGGTGTGAGCTTGAAAACACATCAAACAGTGATCAGCGTAACACCTCCGGTTGAGCGTAAAGCTGGCATTATGGTGTCTTCTGTTGAGGCGTTAGTCGATAAGTTAAAAAATGAAGCGAAGGTGATCTAACATGACCATTTTAGTATTAGCAGAACACGATAATGTGAGTTTGAAAACTGACACGGCCAAAGTCGTTAGCGCAGCTGCCGCCATTGGCGGTGATATTCATATACTGGTAGCGGGCGTTGATTGTTCTGCTGCGGTAACGGCAGCACAACACTTAGCCGGTGTGAGTAAAGTATTAGTTGCTGATGCAACTCAATATGGTGCTCAATTAGCGGAAAACGTTTCTAAGTTGGTCGTTGAGATTGCAGCTGATTATGAACATATCTTGGCTGCAGCAACCAGTATTGGTAAAGATACATTGCCTCGTGTCGCAGCATTGTTAGATGTTTCTCAAATTTCAGAAGTCATTGAAGTGGTCAGTAGTGACACTTTTGTGCGTCCTATTTATGCCGGTAATGCGCTGTCGACAGTGCAGAGTTTAGACGCGAAGAAAGTCATGACTGTGCGTTCAAGTGCATTTGATGCTGTCGCGTCAACGGGCAATGCTGAAGTGGTTAACCTAAGTCAAGCTATTGATGCTCGCACTGAGTTCGTGTCTCAGTCGTTAACTGAATCAGCCCGTCCAGAGCTAGGTAATGCAGGCATTATTGTCTCTGGTGGCCGCGGCATGGGGAGTGGTGAAAACTTTACTATTTTAGAACAGCTAGCCGATAAGCTTGGCGCAGCAGTAGGTGCATCTCGTGCCGCTGTGGATGCTGGCTTTGTGCCTAACGATTTACAAGTGGGACAAACAGGTAAGATTGTTGCCCCTGATCTGTATATTGCTGTGGGCATTTCTGGTGCGATTCAACATCTTGCCGGAATGAAAGACTCTAAGGTGATTGTGGCTATTAACAAAGATCCTGAAGCGCCTATTTTCCAGGTGGCAGATTACGGTTTAGTCGCGGACTTATTTGAAGCCGTTCCTGCATTAAATAATCTGCTTTAATGGCTTATTATTGACCCAAATTGAGTCATTAGCTTGTTTAACGTGTCGTTCTACTAGCCAATCGTTCAGATTAAAAGGTTTCTACTTGGTAAAGTAGGAACCTTTTTTATTGATATTTTTTATCATATGGATGTTTTTATGAGCAAAGGTGTCAGTCGGGTTATCCAGTTGCCGTTTTTGTATTCAGTGCGATAGTGTGCATTTGCATTAGAAACGTTAAACTAATGCTATTAAATTGTGGCTATAGTTAATAATATTGTTATTTGTGCTGTAGTTTAGGACTTTTTTGCTGGTATAGAGCGTGTGGTTTATGATTGTATGTGCGCGCTGTTTGTAATGGGCTATTTATGATTACAAATACAAAAGTAGAGGTGCATTGCATAATAGTCAGGTTGAATTGGGTGATGCCAATAATTCAACCTAAAAGGATGCAATGCCGAAATAAGTGAGGTGATCGCCCTCATTTGTTGGGCCAGTTCTCGAAAGGGGCTGTACTGTCATAGTGTTTTTATCTACGTGATAAAAATAATGATATTCATATTAAATGGATATTTCTGTGGAGTGCTACTAGATAAGTTAACCCATATACTTTCTGTGTATGGCGAGTCTTATTTCTAGTTTTTCTCTATTCGTATCCAACGAAGAAATAATTAAATTATGATAATAAGTTATGCCGATTCGGCACTTTCTGTTTTGCCACCACTTTTGGCAATTACACTGGCTATTTTAACCCGTAAGGTATTGCTGTCTTTGGGGTTAGGTATTATTTTTGGTGCCTTATTGCTGACCGATTTTTCATTGGTTGGCAGCAGCGAATATATTTTAAGTACAGCGAGTCAGCTCGTTTGGAAAGATGCTGCACTGAATAGTTGGAACGTATATATCTTAGGTTTTTTGGTTGTGCTGGGCATGATAACCGCATTGATCACCGTTAGTGGTTCTGCTCGTGCTTTTGCTGATTGGGCCAAACTGCGCATTCGTAATAAGCGCGATGCTAAGTTAATGACCATTTTTTTAGGCTGTGTAGTCTTTATTGATGACTACTTCAATAGTTTAGTCGTAGGTTCTATTTCAAGGCCTATCACGGACAGATACCATATTTCACGCGCAAAACTTGCCTATATTTTAGATTCTACCGCGGCACCGATTTGCGTTATTTCCCCGGTATCAAGCTGGGGGGCCTATATTATTGCGCTTATTGGCGGCATTCTAACTGCACATGGTTTTGCTGACTCAGGTCATTTAAGTGTCTTTATACAGATGATCCCGATGAACTTTTATGCCGTGTTCTCATTATTATTACTAGTGTGTGTGGCGACGTTCAGTTTAAACATAGGACCAATGCGTCAGCATGAATTAAATGCACTTCGTGGTGAGTTGTATGATGAATCAAAAGGCCAACCACCGGGAGCAGTTACTGATTTACCTGAAGCTGATACCGGTAAAGTGATTGGTTTATTTTTACCGATTGCGATATTAGTATTTGCGACCCTTTATTTTATGGTCTCTAGTGGGGCAGAAGCATTAGCGGCTAAAGAGCAGATGTTTAGTGTACTAGGTGCATTTGAAAATACTGATGTGAGTTCATCATTGTTTTTTGGTTCTATCGTCGGTTTGATTGCGACAGTGTTGTTGGCATTTCAACAGAAAGTAGAGCTGTCTATGTTGCTCAAAGGCATCTCTGTTGGTGCTCGTTCAATGTTACCCGCTATTTATATTTTATTGTTCGCTTGGACGATATCAAGTGTCATTGGTCAGCTTGAAACCGGTAAGTTCATGGCCAGTTTAGCAACTGATAATATTCCGTTTGCGCTATTGCCTGCCATGTTATTTCTATTGGCTGGGATCACCGCATTTTCAACGGGAACGAGTTGGGGAACCTTCGGTATTATGTTGCCTATAGCGGCCGATATGGCGATGGGAAGTGATAGCACCATGATGCTACCTATGCTAGCAGCTGTGCTTTCTGGTGCCGTATTTGGTGACCATTGCTCACCTATTTCCGATACCACTATTTTGTCATCAACGGGGGCGAGTTGCCATCATATCGATCATGTGGTGACCCAGCTTCCTTATGCACTTATCGCTGCATTGATTAGTTTCGTCGGTTATATTGTGCTTGGGTTTACGGGCTCGTTAATGGCTGGATTGATTTGTTGTAGTGCGTTGTTTCTTATCAGTATCCTAGTATTGTACTTTTGGGCAAAAAAGTAATGCTACATCCCGATACTTATGAGTAATAAGCCGATTGATTAAGCTTTGAAAAAATGCCGTATTCATAACGAATACGGCATTTTTGTTTGTTGTTGCGAAGTTAAAAAAGGTAATATGGACGATACTGACTGTCTAACCATTAGGACGCTATATTTTGGCGCAACTGTACTTTTATTATTCGGCGATGAATGCCGGTAAATCAACTTCGTTACTGCAGTCTTCTTATAATTATCGTGAGCGCGGTATGCATACCTTAGTGATGACAGCATCAATAGATAATCGATATGGTATTGGCAAAGTGTCTTCGCGTATTGGGATTGAAACCGATGCCCAGGTGTTTGGTAGTACTGACAATTTAATTGAGCTGATTTCGACATCCAATGACGAGCAAAAAATTCACTGCGTACTGATTGATGAGTGTCAGTTTTTAAGTAAAGAGCAGGTTAGGCAGATAACCTATGTTGTCGATAATCTCGATATCCCCGTATTATGTTATGGATTACGTAATGATTTTCAGGGTGAGTTGTTTTCAGGCAGCCATTACTTGCTCGCTTGGGCAGATAAGCTCGTTGAATTAAAAACCATTTGTCATTGTGGCCGTAAAGCCAATATGGTGGTTCGCCTTGATCATGAAGGTAATCCTATGCGCGAAGGTGAACAAGTGGAGATTGGCGGTAACGAGAGTTACGAGTCGGTTTGTCGTAAGCATTTTCGCGAGTTTTTGTGGGATTAGTTGGCCATTAAAGACGTATTAGAATTACGTTAGTGACCGCTGCAGAATAAACAAAGCCGCTTAAATTAACATTGAAGCGGCTTTGTTATTTGTGTTTTAGTTACTAATGTTTTAGTTGCTTATGTTGAGATTAAAAGTCAGCTGCTGCGAAATTGACAATGTCAGCACTGCTAGCTTCAATTTGTTTGCGTAAGCTGCGAGTTTGGCTGCCCCAATAGCTCATGAAGAATTTTGCCGTATTAAGTTTAGCTTGATAAAACTCACTTTCTTCAGTACCAGCTTCTAATGCTGCCAATGATGTTGCCGCCACACGGGTCCACATCCAAGCCAGAGCGGTAATGCCAAAGAGTTGCATATATGGCATTGATGCTGCGCCAATAAGGTCTGGGTTTTTACTGGCCGATTGAACAATAAAACCAGTGGCTTTTTCAAGATCGCCCGCAGCGTCCATTAACCCTGCAAGATAGGGCTTCATGGCTTCGTTGCTGGAATTATCTTGAATTAACTGTTTTACCATGCCTGACCATAACGTCAATGCTGCCCCTTTGTCGCTCAGTAATTTACGGCCTACTAAATCCAAAGCCTGAACGCCATTTGTGCCTTCATAAATCATTGCGATACGAATATCACGCACATACTGCTCCATACCCCATTCATTAATATAGCCATGACCGCCATAAACCTGCTGCGCATCTACGCATGCTTTAAAGCCTTGGTCGGTAACGAAACCTTTAACAATCGGTGTAAATAAAGCTGCCAGGGCATTTGCTTGTTTGGCTTTTTCCGGGTCGGTATGACGTTCTACTTGGTCAAGCCATAATGCCTGTTGGCCCATTAACGCACGTGTTCCTTCATTGAAAGACTTTTGCGATAACAGCATACGTCTTATGTCACCATGGACTAATAATGAGTCTGCGGCTTGTTCAGGCTGTTTAACACCACTTAATGCACGACCTTGAATGCGCTCTTTGGCATAAACAAGTGCATTTTGGTAAGCAATATCAGATACGCCTAAACCCTGAATACCGACACCCAGACGTGCTTGGTTCATCATGGTGAACATGGCTTTTAAGCCCTGATGTGGTGCACCAACTAATTCGCCAATTGCGCCATCAAAATGCATGACACAAGTTGAGTTACCGTGAATGCCCATTTTGTGTTCCAGACCCGTCGCACTCAGCGTATTGGCGTCACCTAAACTGCCGTCGGCATTGACTAAAAATTTCGGTACCGCAAATAATGAAATGCCTTTAACACCTTCTGGTGCATCGGGTAGGCGTGCTAATACTAAGTGAATAATATTATCAGCAAGATCGTGATCACCAGATGAAATAAAGATTTTCTCGCCGCTAATGGCAAACAGCTCATCTCCGGCAGGAATAGCTTTAGTGCGCAATAACGCTAAATCGGTACCAGCATGCGATTCAGTTAAGTTCATGGTTCCAGTCCATTCACCACTGACTAGTTTAGCTAAATACTTTTGTTTTAGTGCATCGCTGCCATGAACATGAATAGCAGAATAAGCGCCATGAGTTAATCCAGGATACATAGCAAAAGCCATGTTGGTCGCGGTTTTCATTTCGGTGGCAAAGGTACCAATTACTTCTGGCAGGCCTTGGCCGCCAAATTCAGGATCGCAGGTTAGTGTGGCCCAGCCATCTTCGACATACTGCTTGTAAGCTTGCTTAAACCCAGAAGGGGTGATGACTTTACCGTCAACCAATTTACAACCTTCCAAGTCACCGCTTGCATTGAGTGGCAACATGATGTCGGTAGTAAAGTCGGCGACACCTTGTAAAATCGCATCAGTTAAATCTGCATCTAATTCATCAAAACCACGTAAGTCAGTTTGTTGATAGACATTAAGCAGTTCAGACAGAATGAATTGATAATCACGCAGGGGAGCTTGGTAAATTGGCATAAGGTCATTCCTTGGTTATGGGGGCGTTAAGTTTGGTCGCGGCAACAAGGTATTGTCTTGTTACTGGTCCAATCAGATTATGTTAGTTCAGCTAACATAACCAATTTCGAGTAAAAACTCAGTATTATTTTTACGTAAGCGTAAACTTATTTTGGTGCGTGAAATGTACCGATTTATTTACTCTTCAATATCCGAGTGACTTATTTGTTGTAATACCGTCTTCAGGCTTGGAAAGATCAACAAGTGCTCGCGAAATGATTATCTGAAATGCACATGAATACATAATGGCAACTCTCCGGTCTATAAAGGTTAATACATAAAAATAATCCATAAATAGGGCGCGTTATGAAATTTGTTTGGTCGGTAGTCAGTATATCTGCATTGCTATTATTGTCTTTTATATCCCAAAGCACAGCCGATGCTGCTGCGAAAGTGGATGAGTCTGTTGCTACTAACTTTGAATTAATGACCTCTGATGGCCAATCATTTACTCTGCATGATTACGCCGGTAAACCGGTTATTTTGCATTTTTGGGCTACCTGGTGTCCATATTGTAAAAAGCTGCAACCCGGTTTAGAAAAACTACGACTTAACTACCAACACACTGACTTGCAAATGATTGGTATTAGTTTTAGCGAAGATGCTGGCGCCAATCCAGGGCAGAGTTTGCTCGATCGAGGTATAAAAATGACCACGCTGGTTTTAGGTGATGAGGTTGCTAATTTGTATGGCATAACAGGTACCCCAACAACAGTGTTTATTGACCGAAGTGGCCACATTGCATGGATGAGCAATACGTCTGATCCTGACGACCCTAATTTGGACAAAGCGATACAGTTTTTATTAAAATAGCCATGATGAAAAGCCGATTGTTGTTTGCTCATCTATGATAGGTCATTGAGCTGATTATATTTATTCGGCTTGTTTACTTGAGGTATATTTTAAAAGAAGCGGCCCTATCAGGGTCGTTAGGGCGATAACCATGACTAATATGGCAAACTCTTTGGCTTGAATGACGTCAAGTTGGCGTCCCATCTCTGCAAATACTAATCCTACTTCACCTCTGGGTACCATTGCTGAACCCACAATCATTTTTTCGTGCCAGTTTGAGCTGGCCAACAATCCGGCCATGAATTTACTTGCTACGGCGATAAAAGTTAACCAAGCGAGTAATAGTAAGCCCATGAAGCTCATATCAAGTTGACTTAGATCCAGGCTGATGCCGACATAAACGAAAAAAATGGGGCTAAAGAGCTGTACTAGCGGCTTTGCTGATTGTTCCAGTTTGTGGGTATAGCTAAAGGGGTTTTTAAGGTATTGATTAAATGGCGAGGTAAATTGTCGTGACAAGCCCATTCCGACGGCAAAGCCACCTAAAATAGCCGGGGTACCAAACCAATGAGCTAACCAGGCAAATAAGCAAATCATTGCCGTGACGACAAACACTTCATAACCGGGAATGCGTGTTTTAAGGTGAAACCAGCGGGTTAAATAAATTATCACTCTGACCAGTGGCGGGCTGAAAATGATAAAGCAGGCAATCATGATAAATAATACTAAGGTTGAGCTTACGGCTAATTCTCCAGATGAGGCGAAATTAAACAACACGCTCAGTAGTATCACGCCAACGATATCATCGATAACCGCCGCCCCTAGAATAATTTGCCCTGCCGCACTTTGAGTTTGATTATTGAGTGCTAAAACTCGCATTGAAATACCAATGCTGGTGGCCGTTAATGCGCAACCAAAAAATAATGCTGTAAAAGGAGGTAGAGAAAGCCAATACAGGCTGGCCCATTCTGGTACTAAAGCCGTAAGTGTTGCATTGTTAGGCATTACAATACCCTTACTCTTCACAGGATTGGCCAGCCTGTATT
>NZ_JACJER010000116.1:0-14580 GCF_014164185.1 Shewanella sp. SG44-6
GAATGGAAAGCGATTAATCCTACCAAAAAAAAGAAAGCGAAAACCATTTCCAAGACAAGTGCTATATAAAGCACCACGTTACCCCTATAAGAAAAGAGCCGCTCACTGTTAAGCGAGCGGCATTAGAGTATTGACTCCCTTTTTTAGCTCATTCACCACGGACTAAAAAAGTATCATCCTTTTTTATCCAAACCGCCATTTAGCAATAATTGGCGGTTTTTTTATCTCCGTAATATGATTAAGATCTAATATATAAAATAATTCTAATATATCGGTTGCGTAACGGGATAAAGTCCATTAGAATTTTCTTATAGACTCAAAAATAGGCTTTTCATATGTCTCGGTTAACAAATTATTTATTCCTCGGTGTTATCCTCACCACAATAGCATTACCTCTTGCTGTGCAAGCCTATGATGTTAATACATTAAAATTAGCATATTCCGAACAAAATCAACCGCGAATATACGATGCAAAAATTGAAGCAATTAAAGCGGCAACGATTTCAGCCCAAACCTCAGGAAGGATTATTAATATCCATTTTGATGTTAATGATTTAGTACCACAAGGCGCGTCTTTACTGGAAATCACTAATAAACAGCAAGGTGCTGGGTTCGCGGGAGCGGAAGCTGAGCTGGCTAAAGCAGAAGCACTAAACACTGAGGCACAAGCACAATATGCGCGCTATAAAGCCCTATTTCCTAAAGGGGCTATATCAAAAGGCGCCATGGATGAAGCCACAGCCAAAGCAAAATCAAGTAAACAAGCTGTGAGTGCTGCTCAAGCACAATTAATACAAGCCAAAGAAAGCTTAAATTACACAGTCGTGAGTGCGCCTTTTAGTGGCCGAATGACTCAACGTTTTGTTGAGCAAGGTGAAACAATATCTTATGGTCAGGCACTGTTCTCTGGTTATGATACTCAACACCTCAGAGCGGTATTTCAAGTCCCACAACAAGATATTGCTCAGCTTCAACAACAAGCACAAGTTGCGATTCAATTACCTAATGGTAATGAAATCACTTCCGGTGATATTGATGTGTATCAATTTGCCGATCCACTCACTCATCAACATCAAGTGCGAGTCAATCTAAATGCCGCTGATATCGAAGATATCATCGTGGGGCAATGGATTAAAGTAACTGTGGCCTTTCCCAGTAGAAAGAGTCTGGTGGTGCCATTATCGGCGATTCATCAAGTCAGTGACTTAACCTCTGTGTATCGTGTAAGTAACGATAAAATAGTACTAAATCAGGTACGAATTGGCCGAATAGATACTAAAACAAATACTGCAGAAGTGCTGTCAGGTCTTATGGAAGGCGATGAAATTGTTATTGATGCAGGACGTTATTTAATTAATTCCTCAGCAACAAAAGCTCAGGAGTAGCCCGAATGACAACCCCCAACGAACCAAATAAACTCGGCATCTCAGGCTCAATAGCAAAGGCATTTCAACAAAGTGCTATCACCCCATTATTGGCTATTTTAGGCTTATTACTGGGTCTTTTTGCGGTAATTATTACGCCAAAAGAAGAAGAACCACAAATAGATGTCACTTTTGCAGATGTGTTTATTCCCTATCCTGGCGCCACGCCGACGGAAGTTGAAAATCAAGTCACCTTGCCGGCTGAACGTATCATTTCTCAAATAAAAGGGATTGATACTCTTTATTCATTCTCTCAACCTGATGGTGCGTTGATTATCGCGATTTTTGATGTCGGTATTCCACGTGATGAGGCCGTGGTTAATTTATATAATCAACTGTACTCTAACCGAGATAAATTTAATCATGCCGCTGGCATTGGTGAGCCATTAATTAAACCCAGAGGCATTGATGATGTGCCTATTGTAGGCCTAACCCTCTGGTCTAAAGACCCAAACATCACCGCAGAACAGCTTACCTTAGTGGCATCTGGCTTGGAAACCGAACTAAAGCGGATACCTGGCACGCGAGAGATTTACAGCCAAGGTGGCCACGAAATGGTGTTAAATGTGCGTATCGATCCTGTCAAAATGAGCAGTTTCGGCGTCACGTTCAACGATATTAGTGCCACTTTACAAGATAATAACCAGCTGTCTACGCTAGGATCCTTGACACAGTTTAATCAAGAAATAAAACTACAAACTGGACAGTTTTTACGTACGCTTGATGATGTCAATAATTTACTGATAAAAGTCAATCAACCAGATGCAACATCGGCTAGAAGCTCAACTCCCCATGCCGTTTATTTATCTGATATTGCCGATGTAAGCCTCAAAAGTGATATACCCAAACAACATGTTTGGCATGTCACCGACAAGGGAACTTATCCTGCTGTAACGATTGCGATAGGCAAACAAGCAGGCACCAATGCTGTCGATATTGCTGATGCGGTTTTAGCCAAAATCAAGGCTGTCGATAATGTATTAATTCCCAATAATGTTGATGTTGCCATCTCTCGTAACTACGGTAAAACAGCTGGGGATAAATCGAACACACTTATCTTTAAATTGATTTTTGCTACATCGGCAGTGGTACTGTTAGTTTTATTCACTATGGGAGTTCGTGAGTCTGCCGTGGTGGGTGTGGCTATTATTATTACCCTAGCTATTACTTTATTTGCATCGTGGGCTTGGGGATTCACCCTCAACCGTATTTCGTTATTTGCGCTTATTTTCTCGATTGGCATCTTGGTTGATGACGCAATTGTTGTGGTCGAAAATATCCACCGGCATATGGCAATGAGTGATAAACCCATTAGCGAACTTATCCCACACGCCGTTGATGAAGTCGGCGGACCAACCATACTGGCTACTTTTACAGTTATTGCCGCCCTTTTGCCAATGGCATTCGTATCGGGACTCATGGGCCCATACATGAGCCCTATTCCGATAAATGCCAGTATGGGAATGATCATTTCGTTATTAATCGCCTTTATTATGACGCCATGGCTGAGCAATAAGTTATTAAAGCCTCACAAAAAATCTCATAACTCAGCTAATTCAACTGCAAGTACTGACATTGTGGTAGAAGAAGACAATCGATTAACACGCTTGTTTACCCGCATAATGAGCCCTTTTTTAATTGGCGAACATGCACCAAAAGCCCGTAAAGGTTTGGCGTTAGGCATTGCTTTATTGATTGCTTTTGCTGTCGCCTTGCCAGTAATGCAAGCGGTAATATTAAAAATGCTGCCTTTTGATAACAAGTCAGAGTTTCAGGTGATGGTCGACATGCCTGAAGGAACACCAGTAGAACAAACTCAAAGAGTCTTGCAAGATCTCAGTCAATATCTCACGACGGTTAAAGAAATTGAGCATTTACAATTGTACGCAGGTACTCATGCACCTATGAACTTTAACGGCTTAGTAAGACATTATTTCTTGCGCAGTAGCCAAGAACTCGGTGAGATCCAGGTTAATCTGGTTGATAAGAAACATCGCGACCGCGACAGCCACACCATTGCTTCATCGGTGCGTGAACCATTACAAAAAATTGGTCTTCGCTACCATGCAAATATTAAGATTGTTGAAGTGCCACCTGGACCGCCAGTGTGGTCACCCATTGTGGCCGAGGTTTATGCACCGAACACTGAGCTACGCGAACGAGCAGCCAATGACTTATTACAACGATTCAAGGACACAGAACATGTTGTTGATATGGATATTTATTTGCCAGCACAGCAACAAAAATGGCAGGTAATTATTGACCGTAATAAAGCTCGCTTATTGGGAGTCTCTTACGCCAGTATCGTCGATACCATCAGCACAGCCGTTGATGGTAAAGATGTGAGTTATTTGTATCAAGCACAGTTAGCTCAGCCCACGCCAATTAGATTACAACTTGATGAGGCATCTAAAGTAGATCTCAAGCAAGTGTTGTTATTACGCTTACCAACTCAATCGGGTGAAACCGTGCCATTGACAGAGTTAGTCAAGGTACAACAGCAGGTTATTAATGCACCAATTATCCACAAAAATATGGTTCCTATGATCATGGTTATTGCTGATATGGCAGGCCCTACTGGCAGCCCACTGTACGGTATGTTTGACATGGTCAGCCAAATTAATCAACAAAATGAACAAGGTGATTCAAGTTACCCAATTCAACAAAATCTGGTTAATCAACCTGATGGATTAACTGACGTGGCTATTTTATGGGACGGTGAATGGAAAATAACATATGAAACTTTCCGCGATATGGGTATTGCTTATGCTGTTGGTATGATTGCAATTTACTTGTTAGTTGTAGGGCAATTTAAATCATATGTGGTGCCGTTAGTCATTATGGCGCCAATACCATTAACCATCATTGGCGTGATGCCAGGACACGCTATATTGGGCGCTCAATTCACGGCCCCCTCGATGATAGGCATGATTGCGCTAGCGGGTATTATTGTTCGAAACTCTATCTTGCTGGTCGATTTTATTAATCAGCAAACAGCTGCTGGAATACCATTAGAACAAGCCGTTATCCATTCTGGGGCTGTGCGTGCCAAACCGATTATGTTGACAGCATTAGCGGCAATAATTGGCGCATTATTTATTATTGACGACCCTATTTTTAATGGTTTAGCTATTAGTTTAATTTTTGGTATTTTTATCTCGACCATTTTAACCTTGGTAGTAATCCCAGTATTGTATTATTCGGTTATGAAAAATAAACACATTATCACAGCTAAGTAACAAGATTATTCGTTAACTGGGCAACGCCCAATAAGGATCTAAACATGTCATTAGAAAGAAGTATTATGGCCTTTGCAGGCTTCATGGTTTTATTATCGATAGTGTTAACCGCAACTGTCAGTCCACATTTTGTCTGGCTAACGGTGTTTGTAGGCGCTAATCTATTTCAGAGTGCATTCACAGGCTTTTGTCCTGCGGCGATGGTAATGAAAAAATTAGGCATCAAAACTGCAGCGGAAATAGCCTTAAATAAATAACAAGGAATTTATCGTGTTTAAGAAATCTATGCTGTTGTCTATTCAATCGGTATTGGCGCTATTAGTAATATTAGCTGCATCACTCATGCCGACGTGGGCGGCAGAGCAAGAGCCCAGCGTTGCATGGGAGAAGATCGACCGTGGCGTCATGTTGATTGATGTGCGTACTGCTGAAGAGTTTGCAGAAGGACATATTGACGGTGCTATGAATATCCCATTCAATAATATCGTACCCGAGTTAGCAAAGCTCAATATCACTAAAGACACTGAAATAGTGCTTTATTGTCGCAGCGGTAATCGCAGTGATATGGCACAAAAATCACTCGTTAAACAAGGATACAGCAACACCTATAATGCAGGTGGTTTTAACAGTTTAATATCTGCACGATAATATCAGCAATAAATTAAGCCACAGAGCTAATCCTGTGGCTTAATATTATGCTTCAATAGCATCCTACTCATCACCAGCACTACAGAGTAAACCACTGTTATTATTTCAATAACACCAAAAATCGTAAACTATCATTTACACTGTATTTAAGTTAATTATTTATTAGCATTAACAACTTCACTTATTCATTTCTCGGTTAAGCGCTTACATCTAGGTAACTTGATAAAAGTTATACAGATAACTTTTATCAAAATACTGCTTAATACATTTTAAATTCACAAATGTTACATAATAATTCACGAAAATATCATAAAAAGTACTTGTATTACCAAAGTCAAGGTTAACAAGTTATTTACATTTGGTGAAAATGTGATTACCTTTTAAATAGATAGGCAAAATAAGCTTATCGATAAACATAATTATAAAAGACGTTATTTAACTCTGATTAACATGGAAGATAATATGAAAAAGAATAAAAACTCAGCGGTCGTGCTTAGCATGACCGCTCTTGCTTTGGCTATTTCAACTCAAGTCAATGCTGCCCCATCCCCTTTACAGCTTTCTGCTACTAACCAACAAATTGATCAACAATCTCCGTTACCTAAACGTTATATCGTTAAATTTAAGAATGATAATGCGGCACAAACGTTAAGCAGCAGTTCTGCAACGCAAAATGTGGGCGTTCAACCTGAAACAAATAGCATGTCTTATCAGCCTCGCTCAAACGAAGTATTCAGTCAATTTCGTGCTTTGAACAGTGTAAAAGCGCGAGAAATGAAGCGTGTTGGTCGAAGCAATAGTTATTCTGTAAAACTCGACTCGCCATCAATCAAAGCATTGCGTTTACGTCAAGACGTTGAATATGTTGAAGAAGATTTACCACGTAGATTGCTTGCAGAAACAACACCTTGGGGACAAACCTTTGTTGGTGCAACTGTACTAAGCGACAGCCAAGCGGGTAATCGCACTATCTGTATTATTGACTCTGGTTACGATCGTAGTCATAACGATTTAAATGCAAACAACGTCACCGGAACCAATAATTCCGGAACGGGCAACTGGTATCAACCAGGTAATAATAATGCTCATGGTACTCATGTCGCAGGTACTATTGCTGCCATTGCAAACAATGAAGGTGTGGTCGGGGTTATGCCTAACCAAAACGCCAATATTCATATCGTAAAAGTGTTTAACGAAGCAGGATGGGGCTACTCATCATCATTAGTAGCCGCTGTCGACACTTGTGTTAATTCAGGTGGTGCAAATGTCGTCACAATGAGCTTGGGTGGCAGTGGTTCAACCACAACCGAGCGTAATGCATTAAATACTCACTACAATAATGGCGTATTATTAATTGCAGCTGCTGGTAATGCTGGTGACAGCAGTTATAGCTACCCTGCTTCATATGACAGTGTGATGTCAGTGGCCGCCGTTGACAGTAACCTTGATCATGCAGCATTTTCACAGTACACGGATCAAGTTGAAATTTCAGGTCCTGGTGAAGCAATTCTGTCAACCGTTACCGTTGGTGAAGGACGTTTAGCAGATATCACTATTGGTGGTCAGTCCTATTTTAGCAATGGCGTAGTACCGCACAATCGTCTGACTCCATCAGGAACCAGTTATGCTCCTGCCCCTATCAATGCAAGTGCAACCGGAGCCTTAGCAGAGTGTACCGTCAATGGAACCAGTTTTTCATGTGGCAATATGGCGAATAAGATTTGTCTTGTTGAGCGCGTAGGCAACCAAGGTTCAAGCTACCCTGAAATCAACTCAACTAAAGCATGTAAAACTGCAGGCGCTAAAGGTATTATTGTGTACAGTAATAGTGCCCTACCTGGCCTACAAAACCCATTCTTAGTTGATGCCAACAGTGATATTACGGTTCCTTCAGTGTCAGTAGATAGAGCAACAGGGCTTGCACTTAAAGCTAAGTTGGGACAATCAACGACAGTGAGTAATCAAGGTAACCAAGATTACGAATATTACAATGGTACCTCTATGGCCACACCGCATGTGTCAGGGGTTGCTACATTAGTGTGGAGTTACCACCCTGAATGTAGTGCAAGCCAAGTACGTGCAGCACTTAATGCAACAGCTGATGACTTAAGTGTTGCGGGACGTGATAACCAAACCGGTTATGGGATGATTAATGCCGTTGCAGCAAAGGCCTACTTAGACGAATCATGTACTGGTCCAACCGATCCTGGCACAGGCCCTGGTACTGGTGACAGTGTACTGGTAAAAGGTGTCGCAAAAACCGGTCTAGCTGGCGCTAAAAGTGATGAGCTATATTTCTCGTTAGACGTCCCTGCAGGCGCAAAAGACTTAACCTTTACCATGAGTGGCGGTACTGGCGATGCTGACCTGTATGTGCAATATGGTGCATCACCGACCAGCAGCAGTTATGACTGTCGTCCATGGAAGAGTGGTAATGCAGAATCTTGTCCTATTGCCACACCACAAACGGGTACCTATTATGTGATGGTGCAAGGTTATAGCGCATTTAGTAACGTCAACCTAGTGGCTAATTATACCGCGGCAACAACCAGTGGTGGCAATACTGGCGGTCCAGCAAGCTATACCAATACTGGTAATTATACGATTCCAGATAATAATACCACTGGTATCACTAGCCCAATCACGGTTAGTCGTACTGGCGATTCAGGATCGGTATCAGTGTCTATCGGTATCATTCACACGTATATTGGTGATTTAAAAATCCAGTTAGTGAGTCCTACAGGTCAAACGGTTGTCCTGCACAACAATACTGGTGGTGGAACCGATAACTTAACCCAGACTTACACAGCTAATATGGCTGGTGTAGAGTCTAGTGGTGTATGGACTTTAAAAGCAGTTGATAATGCCAAACAAGATACTGGGTATATCGATACTTGGAGTTTAAGCTTCCAGTAATCTCCTCTTGTTCAATACAAAAATAGCCACGAAATGTGGCTATTTTTTTACGCTTTACTCATTAACTGATTGAAAACCTAAAAGTGAGGCTGTGGTATTTGTAATACCGCTGGCTGCTGAGTATTGGCAATAACCTTGAATATTGAGGCAAATGAGTTTGGTGTGCTCACATCAACAGCAAGTTTTAATCGCCTTGCAATATCATTGGCTGATAATACTCCGCGAATAGCATGTTGTTCGCGATCAATCACTAAACAATGTTGTTGCCCTGCTGATTGCAATGTTTCAATTACATCACCGATTCGAGCATAATTTAAATCTTCAAAATCGATCGCTTTAAGATCTTCTTTAGGGATCATAAAATCAGCAACACTGAGGTGTTCACGCTGATGTCCTGCGGCCACTCGTTTTAATATCTCTTGATTATGTAATGACTCAAAACTGATTAAGCCAATAAACTGATCGTGATGGTCAATGACTAATTTGAGGCGGACATGTGACTTTTGCATTAAGTGCTCAACATTCACAGCCGATGTACTTGACTCAATAACCATAGGTGTCACTTTCTTGAAATCAGTAAACACGTTTAATGCCGAAGACTGTACTGATATGTCTTCATGGGCTTCTGGTGAAGTTAATTGGTCAATTTTTTCTACTGGGTATAGGGCTAATTTTTTCACAACAACATCCTTAATCAACAGCTACCGTTAAAATAAAACTATTATTATCAGTTATTTATATTTTTTCGGTATTTACTAGATATCTTGATTATCTGCCTGTGTTTTTATTAGCACAAGGCACATTTGATTAAACTTAATTAATTTTCATAAAATTAAGGTTTAATTCACACTGTTGTGATTCGGAGTATGTTAGGCGCTAAATTTAGATAATTCCCATCATTTTAAGACTTCAGGTTCGATTAACACACTATTATTTGCATCTGAAAACCACACTTGCCCTTCACTAAGGCTTACTTGTAACGCCATGTTACGATTAACAAATATATCCATTTGTTTAACTGCATCTTCAGGGAAATTAATCACGCTTAAATTATCGTAACGCGCGAATGCTTGCTGATTTTGTTGCCACCAAATAGGTACACTTCGGCCGCCATAAGTATAAAGAATGACTCGTTTTGAACGACCACACGCTTTTCTGAGCCACTTTTCATCTGCTTGACCAAATTCAACCCAAAGATCAATTTCGCCACTGAGGTTTTTATCCCAAAGTTCCGCTTCATCATCAACGCACAAACCTTTACTAAACACTAATGATTCTGATGCATTAATTGCAAATGCCAGCAAACGAACCATCATGCGGGTGTCGGTCTCAGATGGGTGTTGGGCTAAGGTAAATTGATGATCGGCATAATAATGACGATCCATATCTGCTATCTGCAAAGAGACTTTAAAGACGGTAGCTTTAGCGGCCATGAAGGGTTCCAACTCATATAAAAAAACCGAGTCTACTACAAAGTAGACTCGGTATAATAGGACATCATTCTTATCGGGTTAAATTGCGCCTGGACGAAGATGTTTTGCCATCGGGAAATGTGCGCTAAGCTGACTGACTTTAGCCAATGAAGACACAATTAGAATACGACTACCATGCTCATATTGATGAGTAATATCACTTAATAACGGTACCTTTTCTCTGCTGGCATCGCGCCTTAATAGTTCATTAATCTCGCCATCGAGCGGGTTATCACTGTAAACCACATCTAATGTCTGTAGCAAAGGCATTGCGGCTATAGGCAACAAATGCGTCGGAGTGTCCTCAGTTAATAAGATAATGTCGCCTTTAACACTCAAATGATCAAAAGCATCAAGATAACGCTGTTCAGTTAAGCCATCAAACTTATCTTGGTTAGTGGTAAAAAACTGTTCCCAAAATAAACGTCTATCTTTACCTGCGGATAATTTATGTTGGACTTCTTCTCGCTTGCTAGCAACAAAATCAAATAATGGTGCTAACGATGGTGGTAACATGGTTTCGAGTCTCGAACGAATCGTTCGCGCAAAAACTGGTGCTGCTCCAGCAGTACTTATTGCCACGACTAACCGGCCTCGGTCAACAATAGAAGGCGTAATAAATCGACAAAATTTAGGGTTATCGACCACATTAACCCAAATTCCACGCTCAGTGGCTAATTCGGCAAAGTCCATATTAAGTTGTTCATTAGCTGTGGCCAAATAAATAATGTCGACATTGGCAAAATCAGCGCTGCACACTTCGCGGCGCGAAAGTTTAATACGTCCCTGAGAATAATAGCTTTCAATCTCAGTGGCGACGTCTGGTGCAATTACATGAATATTGGCATCAGTACGAGACAAGAGATCTAGTTTACGTGTAGCGACCTCACCTGCGCCAACCAATAAGACCTGTAATCCTTGGGTATCTACAAATAATGGGAAATATTGCATTAATCTACTCAGTCTTCAACGATAGGGAATTGATGTTGTATCCAAGCACGGTATCCACCAATCATCGAGGCGACTTGTGTGTATCCCATAATCTGTAAATTATAGGCCGATAATGCTGCACGTTGGCCGGCACCGCAGTAAAGGAGTAATGGGGTATCTTTGTCAGGGAATCGATGCTCTATATCACGCTCAATAATGCCACGGCTCAAGTGTTTTGCTTTAGGTAAATGCCCTTGCAGCCACTCATTATCTTCTCGAACATCAATTAATTGCCACTGGTCTTGTTGTTGATATTGTTCAATCGTTAGCAAGGTAACATGAGGCATAACTGAATCAACTAAACGGGCGAAAGCTGGAGATGCTTGCATAGCGTATCCTTAAGTTAGGTAAAGTCGCTTATCAGTAACAAATGAGTACTTTATACGTCATAAACCGCAAAGTGGTTTAGTCTGTAGTTTATGAAAAAAATAAACTTATACAAGCGCTTATTCGTTATGCATTTCACTTCTTTGCGAACTACATTGCCAACACAACTCAAAACTTCCTTCATTTATTTCATGGCACTGAACGCATTGCCATTGAGGTTTTTCAATATCAAGTGCATCCAATAAACTCTGTGCTGCCACAAGCTGACTATCTGCAACCCATAACTCAACAGTCTGCATTTCAATAGGCAAACCGCCAACACCACCAATAAGCGCTTCTCCTTTAAGATCAACGTCTATTCCACTGGTTTCAAGTAATCCTTTCCATGTGTGAGCCTGCAGTAAGTTACCACCAGCCAATAATACTTTTCGTTGTTCCATGCGAGATCCTATGTCATTGCTCTTGCTGGCAAATTTATGTCATCCTACTGCCTAAGCCAAAATCTGTCGAGTATTGTTTATAAATTGGACATTTATAACAAACAATGATTATCTTAATGCTACATGGGTCATTGCACTCAATAACATCAAAAACGGGACTCTACATGACAAAAATAGTCTTAAAAGGTGTATTTCAAATCACCACCTGGAATGAATCGACTTATGCAGAACACCACAACGACAGCAAACAAACCATAGCAGAAATTAGCCAAACATATTCTGGTGACGTCAGTGGTTCTGCGCAAATCCGCTATATTATGTCATACCAAAAAGAAGGTTCGGCTGTATTTGTTGGCATAGAACACTTAACCATTGATACGCCAGAGATAGCAGGCAGCATAGTTCTGCAACATAATGGCGTATTCTCACAAGGCGTGGCACAGAGCCAATTTAACGTAATCGCTGATTCAGGGACCGATAACCTGCTGCAATATATTGGCCACGGCGAATTTACTTCAACCGAAAATGGTCAAGCTGATTACATCATCACTCTACAACATGAATAAAATAACTATTTCTCGTTTAGATACGGATATCGGCACATTTAGAGTATCAGCAAACCTCATACAAACAAGATTGGTTTTTAGCGGCGTTGAAATCCTCGGTAGCGACGGATGGGAAGCACTAATAATCGATCCGCAAACCCTGTGGTACAAAACCTTGTTGGTGGCCTGTAAAACACATTTAACATCTCAAAATAGTGACCTTCCATAAACAATAAACCCCAGCAAGCTGGGGTTTATTGTTAGCGATTAAATAATTAACAATGCATATTAAGGCATCATTGAAGGCTGGTCAGCACCTTCTTTTTCAATCTCTACAGGTAACATGTGCTCACGGTTAATACCCAATTTAACGGCTAAGTAACTTGCCACGTAAATTGATGAATATGTACCGACAAAAATACCTAATAGCAATGCAGTTGCAAAGCCATGGATCATCGTGCCACCTTTTAAGAACAGCGCAATAACGGTAATTAATGTGGTACCCGTAGTAATAACGGTACGGCTCATGGTCTGGGTGATTGAGGTATTCACAATCTCTTCAGGTGTGCCTTTACGCATTTTGAGGAAGTTTTCACGGATACGGTCATACACCACGATAGTATCGTTAAGTGAGTAACCCACAACTGTCAACAAACCTGCCAATACGGTCAAGTCAAATTCAAGCTGTAATACCGAAAACACCCCTAAAGTAACAATAACGTCATGGGCTAACGCCGCAACAGAACCTGCTGCTAAACGCCACTCAAAACGAAATGACACATAGATAAGAATACAGATTAGGGCAACAATAACCGCTAAGCCACCTTGCTCTGCTAACTCTTTACCTACCTGAGGACCAACAAACTCAACTCGCTTTTGAATCACGCCCGCATCAATTGATTGCGCTGCGGCTAATACCGCGGCAACCTGGACATCACTTTTTAGCTCATTTCTGACCGGTAAACGCACCAATATATCGCGGCTTGAACCAAAGTTCTGTACTACTGCACCTTCAGCTTCCGCTGAAGTCATAGTGCCGCGCAAAGCGTTCAAGTCGACAGGAGCTGAAAACTCCATTTCGACTACCGTGCCGCCAGTGAAGTCCAAACCCCAGTTAATGCCTTGAGTCGCAAGCGACCCTAGTGAGGCAATAACAAGAAGCATCGACATAATACTGATGATTTTAGCATGACGAAGAAAGTCGACTGTGTTCTTTACTGAAAATATCTGTAACATATTCAACGTCTCCCTTAGATAGACAATGACTTAACGCGCTTACCACCCCAAACCGCATTCACGATTGAACGTGTGCCTACGATGGCAGTAAACATAGAAGTCGCGATACCTATCATTAAGGTAACAGCAAAGCCTTTCACCGCTCCGGTACCAACAGCAAATAAAATTAATGCTGTCATAAAGGTGGTGATGTTGGCATCTGCAATGGTTGAAAATGCATTACCATAACCTTCATGGATGGCTTGTTGAACGCTACGACCGCCAAGAAGTTCTTCACGAATACGCTCAAAAATCAGCACGTTTCCGTCTACCGCCATACCCACAGTTAATACCATGCCAGCAATACCTGGTAGGGTTAATACCGCACCTGGGATCATCGACATCACACCAACAACCATGATTAAATTCGCCAATAATGCAAGGTTGGCAATAAAGCCAAATGCACGGTAGTAAACCATCATGAATACAAGTACAACAACCATACCCCAAATCATTGCTTGAACACCATTTTGGATGTTTTCTGCACCTAAGCTTGGGCCAATAGTTCTTTCTTCTACGATAGTCACAGGCGCAATTAAGGCACCAGCACGAAGCAATAACGCTAAACTTTGTGCTTCAGTGTGTTCAAGACCCGTAATCACAAAATTACGACCTAAACGCGCTTGAATGGTAGCAACTGAAATGACCTCTTCAATACGAGTCATTTTCACTGTGCCATCAGGATTACGTGTACCACTGTCTTTATATTCAATAAACAATGTTGCCATTGGTTTACCGATATTGTCTTTGGTGACGTTTGAGAAAATCGAGCCGCCTTTAGCGTCTAGATTAATCGCAACCTGTGGACGGCTATATTCATCGAAAGTTGGTTGCGCACCAGTAATATGATCACCAGTTAACATCACTTCTTTCTTCAATACCGCAATCCCACCTTCACGACGTTGGTACACTTCTGCACCAGCAGGTACACGGCCACTTGCCGCAGCACTTACATCAGCTTTGTCGTCAACCATACGAAATTCAATCGATGCTGTTGCACCTAAAATCTCTTTTGCACGGGCGGTATCTTGCACACCTGGTAATTCAACAATAATGCGGTCAGCGCCTTGACGTTGAACTACTGGCTCAGCAACACCAAGCTCGTTAACACGGTTACGGATAGTGGTAATGTTTTGCTGAAGAGCTTCTTCCTTAATCTGTTTAAGATAAGCATCACTCATGGAAGAAGCTAAAATAGCTGATTTCAGAAGCCAACTTCGTGAAGAGAAAATTCGTTACGCAGGTATTCGTAAAACCCCAAAAGGGATTGCGATTAAGTTTCGTGACGCTGCAACTGTTGACCA
>NZ_JACJER010000117.1:0-14356 GCF_014164185.1 Shewanella sp. SG44-6
GTTGGTTTATAAGTTTGATCGATTAATTAACATGCTAATTGATTGTTTTAATTTTGATTTTTTTTCTATTTACCCGCAAGATTAGGGTAATTAACGAAAAGGTATTAATACGATGAATTTATAAACCAACTAATCAATTGATAATCAATACATTTTTATAAAAACAAACATTATTTTTATCAATAACTAAATTCCACTGTTTGCTCACAAAAATAATAATTTAGGCTTAAGTTTTTTGATAAAATCACTATAATTTCGCCACATTAAATGGATATATGATACTAGGATAGACAATGATTGGATTATTGCGACGCTTAACCATTTTAAAGCGCTTATTTATAATGCTAGCTTTGGCCGCTGTCGGCACAGTCGTTTTTGGCTCTTTTTCAATAAAGGAACAATACAATCATTTAATCGAGGAGCAATTCAAGCAGGTTACTGGCCAAGTGACCTTGTTAAATAGCACACTTGATGCATTCAAGCTCGCAGATCCTAATACCAGTGTCCAAGCAATCACTCAGTTTGCCAGCGACATTAAGGTATCTGAAGATCAAGCTTTTATCATTATTGATAATCAAAATAATATTATTGTTAATCCACTAAATCCTGACTCAATCAATAAGCCAATCAGTAATTTAGGGGCCGTTGATGGAGCAAGATCTTACCAACAGCTTATTAGCACAGCTAAACAACAGCAAACTGCTCAGGCACAATTTGAGATAATTAATCAACAAAATCAATCTCAAACCGTATTAGCCGCAGCAAAGTATTATCCGGCAATGAATTGGATCATTATCACTCAAGTTAACGTCAACAGTGTTAATAACAGCATGACGGGAATTATCATTGATTATTTCATTATTATGATGATTATTTCGGTGCCTATTTTTGGGTTCTTTTTATTACTTAACCACTCAATTACCCAGCCACTGAACGTGACAATTGATGCCATGGAGCAAATTGCTAAAGGTGAAGGTGACTTGACCCAGCGCTTGTCAACTGAAGGTAATGATGAAGTGGCCAAATTAGCACATGGGTTTAATCAATTTGTGATTAAAATTGCCAATATGGTTGCAACGCTACAACCGCTTGGAAATACCTTAAATAATGAAGCGGTGCATTTGTTAGACACGGTTAACATGTCCAATCAAAGTGCTAACCAAGTGCACAGTGAAACCCAAAGTGTTGCTGCGGCAATTAATCAGATGTTATCCACTAGCCAAGAAATGGCTCGTAACACTCAGGATGCGGCTGACGGTGCAACAAATGTGAAGCATCAAGCCAAACAAAACCAACAATTAATGCAGCAAACCGTTGCACAAACAGAAAGTTTGGTTAATGAATTACATCAAGCAGAAACGGTATCGTTAACCTTGAGCCAATCATCTGCTGAAATTGGCAGTATTCTTGATGTGATTGGCAGTATTGCCGATCAAACTAATCTGCTGGCACTTAATGCTGCCATTGAAGCGGCACGAGCAGGTGAACATGGTCGAGGTTTTGCTGTAGTAGCAGACGAAGTGCGAGCGCTCGCAAATAGAACGCAATCCTCAACAAATGAAATTAATCACATTATTAGTGAAATTCAGACTGGTATTCAATCGGTTATTCAGAGTATTACCAGCACACAACAGCAGTCTGCCCAGTTACAATCAAAAGCGATGCAGTCTAGTGATGCCATTAGCGAAATTTTAGCGTTAATTGATAATATCAGCAGCATGACAGCACAACTGGCCAGTGCTACAGAAGAGCAAGCATTAGTCACCGAAGACATTAATGTCAACGTCAGTACTATCTCAGAACTCACCGAACAGTCATTAATGGCAAATGAAACCCACAGCCACGCAGCGCAATCATTACAGACTATTAGTGTCGACATGAGCCAAACCTTAGGTCAGTTCAAAATCTAGTCCCTTTCACTCTTGCTGCCAGTCGAGTAAATCACTGGCAGCCTCAGAGCACATCTAATTGTCCAGCTTAATGGTGTAATATCGAAACAGCTAAAGACTTTGCGCCGAGCATCACTTTTAGCGCTGATCACTTTAGGGTATATTATGGCCATCAGATTAAATGCCTAAACACTTCAACTCAAATATGGCCTAAGCTAAATCGTATTTTTAGTCAGTCTATTTGAATGGTTTAGTTAAATGAGTATTTAGTTGTCATTCGTTACTGAGTATTTTATCTATGTATCAAAAAACGGTCACCATTGTTGCTCCTCATGGTATTCATACACGTCCTGCGGCTTTGTTAGTCAAAGAAGCCAAAGCATTTGCTTGTGACGTTATGGTAGAGTGCAATGGCAAACAAGCCAGTGCCAAAAGTTTGTTTAAGTTACAAACATTAGGCCTATACCAAGGTGTATCTGTCACGGTATTTGCTTCTGGTGAGCATGAACAAGCGGCGGTTGATAAAATTGCCTCACTGCTCGTTACGCTTAGCTAATTAGGACAACTTAATGTCAATCAATGGAATCGTTGTTTCTGCTGGTATCGCTTTTGGTAAAGCACTGACTATCACCAATCAACTGCCGCCACTTGATTTTAAACTGCTTTCTATTGAACAAATTGACGATCAGCAGCAAAAATTAACGCAAGCTATTCATCAGCTTATTGCTCATTTACAACACTGCCAACATCATCTGTGTCCTGAGTGTGATCATTTTCAACTGATTGATAGTGATATTATCCTGCTTGAAGACGAGGAGCTGCAGCAACAACTGCATCAACATATTCACCAATTTAGAGTATGTGCTGCGGTGGCGGTTGATCGTATATTTAATCAACATGCTGTAGAAATGTCAGCATTAGACGACCCATATTTAGCAAATCGTAGCATTGATATTATTTGTTTAGCCAAGCGCCTCACCAGTGCGTTACATGGACATTTACAGTGGGACTTATCCGCTCTCACCGAAGACACCATATTACTGGCTGATGATTTAACCCCTGCTGAATTTGCGATATTACCATTAACCCACATTACCGGACTGATCCTCGAATCAGGCGGGCTAACCAGCCATACCGCAATTTTGGCGCGTGCAGCAGGTATTCCTGCATTGCTTAATTACCAATTTTCGCAAACCAAAGATGTCATTGAAGATGGAGCACAACTGGTTTTAGATGGCATGTCAGGCGAGTTACATGTTGCACCTTCAACGGAAGTTTTTGAACAATTAAAACAAAAACAACAACAAGAAGTAGTCCGTCGCCAAGCCTTGATGATTTACAAAGATAGACCCAGTCAAACTCGTGATGGCCATCAAGTCACTTTACTTGCAAATGTGGGTAACTTAAGCGAAATATCTCACATCACTGATGTAGGGGCTCAAGGCATTGGTTTGTTTCGCACCGAATTTTTACTAATGAATGCCAAAGCACTGCCAGATGAGCAACAACAATATAAACTTTATAGTGATGCCCTTCACAGCTTACAAGGTGAAGTACTGACCATTCGAACCTTTGATATTGGCGCCGATAAAGAAATTCCTTGCTTGCCGCAAACCAATGAAGATAACCCTGCCCTTGGCATTCGGGGTATTCGCTATAGTTTGGCGCACCCAGCAACCTTCATCACTCAAATAAAAGCGATACTGAGGGCTGCAAATCATGGCCAAGTTCGATTAATGTTCCCCATGGTCAGTCAAGTCGAAGAACTTGACGCCGCGTTCTTATTAATTGAACGTGCTAAACAAGAATTAAATCAGCAAGAAAAAGGCTTCGGAACACTGAGCTATGGTATTGTGGTTGAAACCCCTGCTGCTGTATTTAATTTACCCAGCATGTTGCCAATGCTTGATTTTGTCAGTATTGGTACAAATGATTTAACTCAATATACCTTAGCGGCCGATCGCACCAATCCGAATTTAGCCAAACAATACCCTCCATTATCGCCAGCTGTGATCCAGCTGATTTCTATGACAGTAAGTCACTGTAAACAGGCTCAGGTTAAGGTATCTTTATGTGGTGAACTTGGCAGCGACCCACAAGTCTTACCTTTATTAGTCGGACTCGGTCTTGATGAATTGAGTATCAATCCGGCCAATTTATTAGACGTGAAAGTGGCATTAATCGAGGGTAATTACAGTCATTTTGTTCACCATGCACAACACATCACACAGTTAACTCGCATTACTGATATTCGTAAAGCCATTAACGCTTTTGCACAAGATTGCGTTTAATCACACAAATAATGTTGGTAAAGTGAGTATAGCCGTTTACAATTAACCGCATAAAAATATTAATAAAAGGGGCTAGTTCTTATGGGATTTTTAAGCCGCATTCGACGACTGATTTCAGGCCAACCACCGCTAACGGGTGGTATTGCCATTTATGCACCTGTATCGGGTGAGATTGTCGCAATCGAAAAAGTACCTGACGTGGTATTTGCAGAAAAAATTGTTGGTGATGGTATTGCTATCGACCCTAAGGGCGAATTTATTGTTGCCCCAATTGATGGCACTATTGGTAAAATTTTCGAGACTAATCATGCGTTTAGCATTGAATCACCACAAGGGCTTGAATTGTTTGTCCATTTTGGTGTTGGCACCGTTGAGCTTAGGGGCAATGGTTTTAAACGTTTGGCCGAAGAAGGCCAACAAGTTAAAGCAGGTGAAGCAATCTTATCTTTTGATTTAGCCTATTTACGTGGCAAGGTCGACAGCCTGCTGACCCCAGTGGTACTGGCTAATATGGAAGATGTTAAACAACTCGATAAAGCCCAAGGTAGTGTAGTTGCTGGTAAAGATGTTATTTTTACCGTACAAATGTAACATCAAATTGGCTCGTTCTATTTAACAACCCTGTTCAATAGTTGTCGTAAACATTCTCTTCACAATAATATGCAACCTTCACCTTAAGCGATCGTAGGTTGCATATTATGAAATCTTTTCAAAACAGCTTCTTCGGCTTGTTCAAGCCGCCCCACAATGCCACAATGTTGCTAATATCCAGTTTGCACTAGGCTGTCTTCAAAGCTCATTTTGAGAGCTAAAGCTTAACGTCACAACCCAATAGACATTAATGGAGTATTCTTTTGACTTTATATGGCATAAAAAATTGCGATACAGTTCGTAAGGCGCGCAAATGGCTTGAAGCCGAAAAGATTGATTACACGTTTCACGATTTTCGTGAAGATGGCCTGAGTGAAACAACCGTTGCACAGTGGGCTAATATTGCGGGTTGGGAAACGCTATTTAATAAGCGCAGCACCAGTTTTCGTGGGTTAACTGACGCCGAAAAAACGGATATTTGCCAAGACAAAGCCATCGCCTTAATGGTGCAATATCCAACGTTGGTAAAGCGCCCTGTGTTAGTTAATGATGATAAAATACTGATTGGCTTTAACGTCGCAGAATACCAAGCGTGGTTTGCATAATGAATAACGATGTAGTTGAATTAGCAAAAGATCTGATTTCACGTCCCTCGGTAACACCACTGGATGAAGGTTGCCAAACCCTGATGGCCAAGCGTCTTGCTGCCATTGGTTTTAATATTGAACCTATGGTCTTTGAAGACACCACTAACATGTGGGCAAGACGAGGAAACAGCGATCCTGTATTTTGCTTTGCCGGCCATACCGATGTCGTCCCCACTGGCGACCTGAACCGCTGGCATACACCGCCATTTGAGCCGACCATCATAGATAACTATTTACATGGCCGCGGCGCGGCAGACATGAAAGGCTCGTTAGCTGCAATGATTGTGGCAACTGAACGCTTTATTGCTAAGCATCCCGACCATAATGGTTCTATCGCGTATTTAATTACCAGTGACGAAGAAGGTCCGTTTATCAATGGTACCACCCGCGTGATTGATACCCTTGAAGCTCGTAATGAAAAAATGACTTGGGCGTTAGTTGGCGAACCCTCTTCTACCCATAAGTTAGGTGATGTGGTTAAAAATGGCCGCCGTGGAAGCTTAACCGGTAATTTGACCGTTAATGGTATTCAAGGTCATGTCGCTTACCCTCACCTTGCAGACAACCCAATTCATAAGGCGGTTCCTGCACTAACAGAACTGGCGCAAATGCATTGGGACAGTGGTAATGAATTTTTCCCCCCAACCAGTTTTCAGATTGCTAACATTAATGGGGGTACGGGTGCGTCAAATGTGATCCCAGGCGATTTACAAGTCATGTTTAACTTCCGTTACTCCACAGAAGTCACAGCAGAAGAGCTGATCCAACGAGTGGTGAGTATTCTTGATGCCCATGGCTTAGATTATGATATCAATTGGATTTTTAATGGACTACCGTTTCTAACCGGAGATGGCCCACTGCTTGACGCCACACGCGAAGCCATTCGAGAAGTGACTGGTTATGAAACCGATCCACAAACCTCTGGTGGTACTTCAGATGGACGCTTTATTGCACCAACTGGCGCCCAAGTGCTGGAGCTAGGCCCAGTAAACGCCACTATTCATAAAGTTAACGAGTGTGTCAACGTGGCTGACTTAGAGATATTAGCCAATTGCTATGAGCGTATTTTGGAAAAACTCTTGTGCAAATAAAGCCCCAATCGCCTTTAATCGATATCCCTAGCGAACACGCTAAGCTATACGGTTTAGGCGATCATCATTTGGTCTCTATTGGGCAGTATTTACTAGAGCAGCGAACTGCAACTGCATTTAAACAGCTGCAGGTCGCGGCATCAATAGCTGGATTTGATGTCCAGATATGCTCGGCATATCGGCCGTTTGATCGTCAATTGAACATTTGGAATGCCAAAGCCAATGGTCAAAGGCCGTTGCTAGATAACACCTCAACCCCTGTGGTATTCAATAGTCTTTCACCACAACAACTGATTGATACTATTTTGATATGGTCTGCATTACCAGGGGCGTCACGACACCACTGGGGCACTGACCTCGATATATATGATGCCAATGGTATTAGCCAACAATCATTACAATTAGTCACCGCAGAATACACAAACGACGGCCCTTGCGCCCCGCTGCATCGCTGGCTCAAGTTACACGCAGGCGAATTTGGATTTTACTTTCCATATCAAGCCAATTTAAGCGGTGTCAGTCCTGAACCTTGGCACATGAGTTATTATCCTGTGGCAAATGAATTATTAGTTGAATTTAGCGCACTGGAATTAGCAAAAGTATTGTCTGCTGCAGAAATATCATTAAAATTACCGCTACTTGAACGACTAACTGAGTTAGTTGATCATTATGTTTTCTTTGTTGCGCCTTCTCCGACGTAATGTCTGCGCGCACAGCCCCTTTATATGAGTCTGTTATGTCCACTTTAATGCCCCATAAAATGATTGATAATCAACCTCTGTATTACGTGGATCAAGGCCATGGGCCTGTGGTTATTTTTTGCCATGGTTTACTCGCCTCCAGTGCCATGTGGCAAGGACAAATTGATAAACTATCGTCACAATATCGTTGTATCGCCATCGACTTTTGGGGCCATGGTCAAACAACCACAGTCCCTGACAATACCCAAAACCTACAAGATGTGGCCCAGCAGGTATTAACCTTAATGGATATGCTTGATATTGGATCGGCCGCCATCATAGGTCATGGTAGTGGCGGCGCGATTGCTGCAGAAGTTATTTTACAAGCACCTGCTCGTATCCATGGGTTAGTGATGTTGAACAGTTTTGTCGGATTCGAGCCACAAGTTAACTGCATCAAATACCAAGGACTCATGGCAAAAATTGCCAATGAACAAACGATCTCAGCTGAACTTGCACAAACTATTAGCGGGTTATTTTTCAGTAAAGAGATCCAGCAATTGAGTCAACAAGATGCTAACCTTAGTACTGTAGTGGCGCAATTCAATACACAACTAACCACTTATTCAAGCGCACAACTTGCGGTATTACTTAACATGGCTAACATGGCTATCTTTAAACGCGATACCTTAGAATATGTTGAGTTACTGACTTTACCCACATTAATCGCAGTTGGCTTAAGTGGCTATTTGCGTACCGCATTGGAAAGTTATTTAATGCATGATTCTATCGATGGCAGTCAATTATTGCACATTGAACAAGCGGGTCATTTTGCTAACATCGAAAAGCCAGCCATTTTCAATCAGCATCTTATTGATTTTTTGAGTAAAGTTAATTTTAATTAATCACATCAATGGATAGACCAGATCGATAGGCATTGCTGATATACTCGTAACAAAATGACATATAGCCTGTAATGACTTACAGGTTTAAAAACGACCTAATTCGAGCATCAATGAAACTTCTTAAACCATTATTTGATAATAATCGCCGTTGGGCAGAACGGATCAGTAGAGAAGATCCTACCTTTTTTGCTCAACTGGCAAAGCAACAAAACCCAGAGTACTTGTGGATTGGATGCTCAGATAGCCGTGTGCCATCAAACCAAATTATCGACCTCCTGCCCGGTGAAGTATTTGTTCACCGTAACATTGCTAACATGGTTATTCACACTGATTTAAATTGCTTATCTGTATTGCAATATGCTGTTGATGTGCTGAAAGTAAAGCACATAATGGTTGTTGGTCATTACGGCTGCGGTGGTGTTAGGGCTGCAATGAATAAAGAACGATTAGGTTTAATTGACAATTGGCTTGGTCATTTACGCGACATATACCGTATTCATCAAGACGACCTTGAATCAATGACTGAGCAACAACGTTTTGATCGTCTGTGTGAGCTTAATGTCATCGAACAAGTGTCAAATGTGGTATCGACTAATATCGTTCAAGAAGCCTGGGATCGTGGTCAAGAAGTCGCAATACACGGTTGGATTTATGGGATTGATAACGGATTGCTTACTGATTTAGACGTGACCATTGACCGTACAAATGGCCGTGTTAATGGGCAAAATCTAGCATAACTGTTTAATCTATCTTCATCTGCTGTTTTAATTGGCCTGTTATTTAGCAGGCCTTTGTTTATTGTTATTAAAAATATGCAATAAAAGTCGCGAACCACTACTGAAGAACGTTATAATCAAGCCGTTTATTTAGCGCTACTATGCGCAGAATTTTTAGGAGATGATTTCCATGCCTGGTTTTGAATTATTTGGTCCTGAGGAAAAGCAGGAAGTTGCTGATGTAATGGAGAACGGTTTTACCTTCCGTTATAACTTCGACCATATGCGCAATGATCGCTGGAAAACCCGCGACATGGAGCAACTACTTTGCGAAAAGATGAACGTAAAACACGCTCATTTAGTATCAAGTGGTACTGCTGCATTACAAACTGCAATGGCAGCAGCAGGCGTTGGTGCTGGTGATGAAGTTATTGTGCCTCCATTTACCTTTGTCGCCTCTGTTGAAGCCGTGTTTATGGCCGGTGCTGTGCCTATTTTTGCTGAAATTGACGAAACATTATGTTTATCTCCAGAGGGCATTGAAGCCGTTATCACACCACGAACCAAGGCAATAAACCTTGTTCATATGTGCGGCTCTATGGCGAAAATGGACGAAATCAAAGCCGTGTGTAAGAAGCACAACTTAGTGATTTTAGAAGACGCATGTCAAGCTATCGGCGGCAGTTATAAAGGTCAAGCATTAGGTACAATTGGTGATGTGGGTTGTTACTCTTTTGACTCAGTCAAAACCATCACCTGTGGTGAAGGTGGCGCAATTGTCACTAACAACAGCGATATTTATAACCATTCACACATGTTTTCTGACCATGGTCATGACCACGTCGGCAGTGATCGTGGTGCAGAATCACATCCTATTATGGGGTTGAATTTCCGTATTTCTGAAATGAATGCAGCCATGGGTTTAGCGCAATTACGTAAGCTTGATAAAATCATTGCCATTCAGCGTAAAAACAAAAAAACCATCAAAGATGCTATGGCTTCTATTGCCGAAATCACTTTCCGTGAAATTCCTGATCCTGAAGGCGATTCAGCTGGCTTCTTAACATTTATGATGCCAACAGAAGCGCGTACCCAAGAAATTAACCAAAAGCTGGCTGCCAACAAAGTTGATGGCTGTTTTTACTGGTATGTTAACAACTGGCATTACCTTAAAAACTGGAAGCACATCCAAGAACTCAAAGCACCGGCGGCGTTACCGATCATGCTAATTGCTGATCGCCCAGATTATACTAAGGTGCTGACACCTAAGTCTGACGCTATCATGAGCCGCACAATTTCTATGCTGATCAAGTTATCTTGGACAGATGAGCAAATTGCTGAGCGTATTGAAAACATCAAACGTGCTTTTGCCTAGTCTAAACACCTCTGAGCCTGTAAGGGCTCAGAGCACTTTTTACAGTACTTATCTCAATGGAGACTGTTGTAATGAGTTTTAAAAATTTTAAATGCGTACCAAAAATGATTTTCGGCCGTGGCTCATTCGTGCAACTTGATGTTGTACTAGGTCAAGAACGCAAAGAAGCTAACGATTTTGTGGTCTTTTTAGTTGATGATGTTCACCAAGGTAAGCCACTGGCTGACCGCGTACCAACTAAAGCACACGACTTACTGATTTACGTAAACGTAGATGAAGAGCCCACCACCGAACAAGTTGATGGATTAACGGCTCAAGTTAAAGCCTTTAACACGACATTGCCTGTAAGCGTAGTCGGTTTAGGTGGCGGTTCAACCATGGATTTAGCTAAAGCGGTATCGTTAATGCTAACTAACCCAGGCAGTTCTTCAGAATACCAAGGTTGGGATTTAATTAAAAATCCTGCTGTACACCATATTGGCATTCCAACAGTCTCTGGTACGGGGGCTGAAGCATCTCGTACAGCAGTATTGTGCGGCCCGGTGCGTAAACTCGGACTAAACTCTGACTACACTGTATTTGATCAAATCATTATGGACTCTGAACTTATTGCCGGAGTACCGACTGATCAATGGTTCTATACTGGTATGGATTGCTTTATCCATTGTGTTGAATCATTACAGGGGACTTATTTAAATGAGTTCGCTAAAGCATTCGCTGAAAAATCGATGGATTTATGCCGTCAGGTGTTCTTAGACGACCACGCAGAAAAAGATGACAAGCTAATGATGGCATCTTATATGGGCGGTATGAGCATTGCTTATAGTCAAGTGGGGGCATGTCATGCGGTGTCTTACGGCTTAGGTTATGTGCTGGGCTATCATCACGGCATTGGTAACTGTTTAGCTTTTAATGTGTTAGAAGAATTCTACCCAGAAGGCGTAACTGAATTCCGTAAAATGATGAAAATTCATAACATCACTTTACCTAAAAACATCTGTAAAGACTTACCGGATGAGACTATCGCTAAGATGGTTGCTGTGACCAAGAGCATGGGCCCACTTTGGGACAACGTGTATGGTAAAGGCTGGGAAGAAAAAGTTACCGACGAAATGCTGACTAAGTTGTTCCGTCGTATATAATACACGATAGATTCAATCATAAAGGGCTCTTATGAGCCCTTTTATTTATTGTCTACACCATAATCACTACACAAATAGGTCATATTAATGAACGTTACTCTATTAATCCCGGCACGTTATGGTTCAAGCCGTTTCCCGGGCAAGCCGCTGGCCCCGATTAATGGTAAACCCATGATCCAACATGTTTACGAACGTGCTTCTTTAGCCAAAGGTGTCGATAATATTTATGTTGCCACTGATGATGACCGCATTAAACACGCGGTAGAATCTTTTGGCGGTAAAGTTGTTATGACTAGCCCTGAAGCTGCTTCTGGAACCGATCGTATTAATGATGCTATTGAGCAACTGGGTCTTAGCGATGACGATTTAGTGATTAATTTACAAGGTGATCAGCCACTGATTGATCCTATCTCAATTGAGCAAATCATTAGCCTATTTGAACGTCATCCTGGTGAGTTTGAAATGGCGACGTTAGGATTTGAAATTGTCGATAAAAGAGAACTAGATGACCCAATGCACGTTAAAATGGTCTTTGATAATGACTATAATGCATTGTATTTCTCACGGGCCCGGATTCCTTTTGGCCGTGATACCAACGACTACCCTGTCTATAAACACTTAGGTGTTTATGCTTACACAAAACGTTTTGTGAATGCCTTTGCTAAGTTACCTTTAGGTAGACTTGAAGATCTGGAAAAATTAGAGCAGCTTCGCGCTCTTGAATACGGCCATAAAATTAAAATTGCTATCAGCGCATTTGACTCACCAGAAGTTGATACCCCTGAAGATATTCGCAAATGCGAATTGCGCTTAGCTGTCGACTAACTAACATGTGTTAACCTAGTCTGAGTACTAAAGCAATAAGGCGATAATACTAAGGTTAAACAGGAGTTTTCCATGAGTTTAGAAGGTTATGAAGTATGGCTAATTATTATTTTAGTCATCGGGATTATCGCGAGTAATATTGCAGTATTAAAATATTCAGCCAAATTTAAGATGCCTCAGTTTGGAGCACAAAAAGACAGCACCGATAAAACCGCACCTAAAGACAGCTCACAACAAGCAACTGATAAACTTAATCAACGACCTTCTAGCGAAGACGATAAAGACAGTAAAGATAAGCCCCTATAGTGCGAGTACAATAACGTCATCTAAGCGCGGTTTTCCTGCAACACATACTGCTATTTTCATCGTTCATCAGCACAGCGTATTTAGTCCATAAAAAAAGCTAACACCATAACGGGTTAGCTTTTTTTATCACTCAATTGAGGATCTTCAGGGATTATTCACTGTCGAACGAGACTCGTTGTTGCTGTTGGTTATTGGGCCAAGCATTGATGACCGCTTTAACTAATGATGCCAGCGGTATTGCAAAGAACACGCCCCATACCCCCCATAAGCCACCGAAGACTAATACAGCCGCAATGATCATTACCGGATGTAAATCAACGGCATCAGAGAACAATAACGGTACCAAAACATTACCGTCCAACGCCTGAATAATGCCATAACCTAACATTAAATAACCAAATTCAGCACTAAAGCCCCATTGGAAAAATGCCACTAACGCAATCGGTAAGGTCACTAATGTTGCCCCGACATAAGGGATCAACACAGATAATCCGGTCAACACGCCAAGTAACGCAGAATAACTTAGCCCCATAATCGCAAAGAAAATATAACTGGCTACGCCAACAATAACAATTTCAATTACTTTGCCACGAATATAGTTAAAAATTTGCTGATCCATTTCAAACCACACTTTTCGCGCTAAACCGCGGTTAGTGGGGAAAAACCGTTTACTACCATTTATCAAATAATCTTTATCTTTCAAAAAGAAAAATACCAACAATGGTACTAAAATGGCGTACACCATTAACACCAGTAATGACGCTGAATAACCAAGAATTTGTTTACCTAAATCAATAATATGCTGCGTATCGAGCATCTTTTTGATTTCTTCCATCATTGAATCAAGCTGCGGAGCACTGATAAATTGAGGGTAATCGGCACTAAATTCTCTAACCAGTAACATACCCTTATCGATCATAGAAGGTAAATCAGTTACCAATGACACCCCTTGGCGCCATATACTGGGCACTAAACCAAACATCAAAATAATCATTAAGCCTAAAAACACCACCAAGACGATTGATGCCGCCATCGTTCTGCTTATTCCCAATCGCGACATTTGTGCTACTGGCCATTCAAGTAAAAAGGCTAGTACCAAAGCAACGAGCAATGGCGCAAGCAGACCAGAACCAAAGTATAATGCCAAACCAATTCCCACAATAATAAACACTAAGGTGATGGCTTGCGGGTCACTAAAACGGGTTTTGCACCAATCAGTTAAAAATTCCAGCATTGAAGAACCTTATATATACAATTTCAATTTGTTTTGGTGATGATAAATGATAAACAGTGCGGTTGATCAGCAATGATTTCAATATCAAAACCCATTTTTTTTATCAACAAGGGAACATCTCGGCGTGAACCGGGGTCTGATAACAGTACATGTAATTTTTCATCTACATCCATGTGCCTCAGTAAAAGTTTTACTTTTACCAAAGGATAGGGACAAACATAAGGTGTTAAATCAATTAAAATCATTATCAACTTGCTTTAAACAATCTAGGGCTATTATCCTAGCTTGAACAATAAACCACAAGCAATGTAACTTAAGCAAACTTGTTGGTTAAGCTTAAATTTTCAATTCAATCATCATTAAAGGTTTCGCTTGAGCAAATTATCATTATCGACCTTTTCAAAAACACTGGCCGCGAGCGCAATTAGCGTTCTATTTGCCGCCAGTATTGGCCACAGTTTTGCCAATAATGATCTTCCAGATCTGGGTACGGCTGCAGTTAATACCTTTAGTTTAGAAAAAGAAACCGTTTACGGTGACGCATACATGCGGGTTATTCGTTCTTCTGCCCCCGTATTAAGTGATCCGGTGCTAAGTCAGTATTTATCAGAACTGGGCAATAAGCTGGTTGCTAATGCTACAGGAGTCAAAACACCGTTTTATT
>NZ_JACJER010000118.1:0-14272 GCF_014164185.1 Shewanella sp. SG44-6
GTGAACAAAATATAAGTAAATAACACCTATTGCCTTATATTTTGTTCACTAACTTATTTTTGGACATGTGTGAGTCCGTCTATGATCTAATTTAGATTTTCACGGATTAGCATAGATATCGAAAACTAGGTTGATGCAGTGCTCCGGCTGGCTCGGAACAATTTATCTACTCAAGTTTGGCTACTACACGTTTTTTGCGAGGTTTAATTGATGCGGTAGATTGCCTTGCTAAATCTTCAAGTGTTAATCCTTGTGCTAACAATAAATCTTGAATTTCTTTAATCTTAGATGCTTTAGCTGCATTTTCAGCCTGCTCAGTATCCTTTAGTTTTTTGAGTGCGTTATAAACTGTATTAACTCGGTTTACTAGTTTGGTAACATCTTCATAATGAAGCTCCGAAAACAGACCTTTAATACTGTTTCTGTTGCTTAGAATTTCTAGTGCGATAGCACGTTTTTCAGTGATAGTGTTAGCTTGGCTCATTTGTATCTCCTACAATTTAAATAAATTCGTATCACAATATATTACCTCAATGAAAAAAGTTCTAGAAGTTAAAGACATGGGTTTATCAATGAAAAGTGTCATGATTATATAAATACAGTAATAAAATACTTTCACTAAAAAATGGCGGCATGCTTCAACAGGTAGATGTAGTCAGCAAAAATTAGTCAGTTTTATAGAAACGATGTTAATTACACTACTAGTTGTATATCCGATAAAAAATTTGTACTTTAATGATATTTAAAATGCACTTTTAACGTGTTTTAGCGCTTTATTAGCTCGTTCTGCATGTAATTATAAAAAATAGAATATGCAGCGTTTACTGCATATTTAGTCACATTTTATCAATTTACAACGAGAACACATCTATCTGTGTGGAGTCAGTATAAGCATTGCAATAAGATGAAATACAGCAGTCAACTAAACAGTTAATTCACTATTGAATAGATTCGCAGCGACTATCAACAATCTTATTTGCATTGCCTTGAAGCTTTTCAATACGTTTAGAACGTTTACATTCCCATAGAGAAACAGGATCTTGTTTGTCCCAAACCTGCATTAATTGACTTTGTTGCTTACTCATTTTGTATTTAGGATAAGTCTGTTCCATATACATATATGTTCGAGCGATAATGCCACGAGCCGCTATCGGAGGTTGAGCCTTGCGATTATCAATTCGCATGTCGCAATTACCAAAATCAGATTTCGCTGATGGCAGCATAGTAAAGTTGTAGTTACTACGTAGTGCATTGACGGCACCAATTGCAGGGAAAAGATTGTGCATATCGGCCTGCATATATCGATACTCTGTATTCATCTTCTCAGCACACTTTCTTCCCTTAAATGACTTTCCTTTGCTATTGACACATTCGTTATGACCATCACGCCATTCACTAAAAGCCCGGCCAAAGTTCTCAGCAGGAACCACATGTTCCCATTCGACTTTTTTAGCTCTTTTTAAATGAGTAGTAGTCACAAAGCCTTCTGGAGCTTCGATATTCTTTTTAGCGTCAAATTTTGCACCACAGTAGAGAGTCAGACGATGATCTTGATAGACCTGTCGCTCAAGCATCGTTTTAGCTTTAGTAAATGAGTCGTTAGACCTATTACCTTCAGCAACAGAAACAAAGCTAAAAATAAAAAGAGTCAGGGAGAGTAAAATCTTAGAAATAGTCATAAATAAATATCTTAGAAATAGAATAACTAGATAATGCCTTAATTTAGTAGCCAAATAAAATCGACAGATATTTTGACTCATTTCTGGACAAAGCTTGTTAGAGTTAAAGAGCTTCGAGTAATGATTGTCATTAGGGAAAGTATGGCTATCGGATATGCGGTAATGTCGCGTTAAGGTGTGAGCAACGTGACCACCTAACCTAAACCATTGTGCCGTAGACACTAAAGCTGATACAAACCCAAAATGCCAAGCGCTGAGCATCACTCTTAGTCTCTTGTTATGCTTCTGCCCAACGTATATTCATAAACTCGTTTAGTTCTTCGATGTTCTCTGCATATGCATAAATAGAAATTTCTTGAAGCTCAATAGCTTTTGCAACTGCATAGCGATGATGTCCACCTTGAAAAATAACTTCTTTATTTTCAACAGGCTTAATGACTGGAGGCGTGATTGGTTTACCCTCTGATAAATATACAATCATTTTTGCTAATTTAGACTGAGAGCCAAGTTTCCAAAGTTCATCACCATCTCTGCGACTATAATGGCATAAATATTTATCGAACTCTTTTAAAGGCATATGTCCAAGAACAAGTCCATTTGAGTATGTATTATCAAATACAGACTTACTTATACTGTCAAAACAATATCGCTGACATTCAGGACGGTAATCCCAGTTAAATTTTATTGTTGGCCAATCTTTCGGTTTTTTGTTGTAGAATTCTTTCGATTTGTTACGTAATTTTTCCCGTTCCGCCATAGAGCGATTGTAATCTTCTGCGCTCTCATACCCAAAGACTTGAGCCAATTCATCGTCCATTATTGATATCTATCCTCTTATAAACCTAATGTTGTAGTGGTCAAGTAAAATTGGCCACGGTTTTAGAGTCATTCCAATATAAACGTTCTGACTCATTTGGCGTTAACCCACCATTATATTGATGGGGTCTAGTTTCACTGTAATATCCAGTGATGTAATTTGTGATCGCTTTATCTGCTTCTGTAAAATTCCCATAGCCATTTACAGGTACCCATTCAGATTTCAAACTTCTAAAAAAACGCTCCATTGGTGCATTATCCCAACAGTTTCCTCGACGACTCATACTTTGCTCAATCTGAAGACGCCATAATAACTGCCTAAATTTTAGGCTAGTATAATGCGAGCCCTGATCGCTGTGATACATCACATTCTCAGGCTGCCCTCTTAACTCAAATGCCATTTTCAAGGCCTTACAGGTCAGCTCACTGTCAGGCGATAATGACAACGCCCAACCAACAGGTTTACGGGAAAACAGGTCTAGAACAACCGCTAAATAGGCCCAACGATTACCGACCCAAAGTAGAGTAAGAGGCAGAGCGTAGTCGAACTATTTCTCTGCTTCTCCTCTCCGAACCGTACGTGCACCTTTCAGCGCATACGGCTCTCCGCTTAATTGTGGCTAACAGCCATGGCAACATCGCTATAGCGAGACGTGACAGTATTTCTAATTTCATCTCTGAGGTAGGGGTTTGCTTCTGGTGTCTATAAAAGTAAAATCGCTAAAGTCCAACTCAATGACTGAAACATTAACCTTTTTGTAATCTATGCGTTTCTGTTGATCGACTTCATGAGTCACTTTAACTTCAATTAAAATTTTTTCACCGGCGCAATAACCTGTCACGTCGGGAATGCGCTTAGTTGGCCGTAAACTTTTTTCTAATTGAATCTCATCAAATTGGATATCTAAAGAAGTAGGGTTCGTAAAACCAATTGGGACAGTCAGCCTTTTATATCGATCTAGATATTCTTTGACCTTGATGTGAAGTTCGCTCTCACCAGACCATTGACAGTTGATTGCATCATTATCTTTATGATGTGAAAAATGCCATTGGTTTTTAGCGCCTTGCTTGGCTTCCAGTTGACCATTGCAATCGATACATATGCAATTACACTCTAACCCATTATCAACGTTATCAATGGAAACTATCTCTCCAGTACGGTTTATTGCATACGTCATTTTTACTGAGTTGAGACGTGCCATGACAAGACCTTCACATTATTCAATTAACTTCTCACTACTTAGGGGAATTAATCCCCCTTATTTCTTATTCAGGTTCCCGATTTCGCTGCATTGATAATGAGGATTACCGATCACGATTAGTGCAATTATTGCCGATAATACACAAATAACACCGAAAATATATTGAACAGTTATATGGCTTCTAGTCACAAGAGATATAAGGCCTGTTAAAACCGAAACGCCTAGGAAAAATAAATACATACAACCGTATCCTATACTGTCTTATTAAGTTTATTTAAATGTTCACCTATTGCAATGTAATGATTACCCGTAAGCCTGTCGTGAGAACACTTAGACATAAATGAATAGATGTCATTATTAGGCGTCATCTGCTCGAATACCCCGACCATAAGATCATCTATAAAGACTTCATTTGTTCCAATTTTTTGATGCTTTTTTACGATTAATGTCATGACAACTGTCCTCTATGTTGTTTTACGGCTTATTAAACCGCCTTTTTCTTTAAGCTAAAGCTACCCTTTAAAGGTTGGTATCTCGATACTGTGGACATCAATACTTTCGTCATTATTTGCATTATCCACGCCATGTGACCTACTTTGACCCCCTCGTGTCCATACAGAGTTCTAATGCGAACAATTAAGGTTTTATATCGGGTTAATTCATCACCTTGAAAAAAACGAAACCCCTCTTCTATCACGCCTTTATCAATCGGTTTAAATTGGTTTTCAATAATGAATTGTGCAGACTTTAATCCTTTTACTTTTCTTAAAAATACAAATGATATTCCAAGGCAGATCATGGCTATAACCATGAGTACATAAGGATGATTACTAATTTCTACAAACATTTCTTTTCCTTGCTTCTCAATTAATCGTTGTTAACACCAAGGAGTTATCTGCATAATCACTAGCCCTAAAGGTAAAGTTGATGCCCTCATGTCTAATGATAAATTCGTTTAGCCCTAAAAGGTCTTGGTGCTGGGTTAAGGCTTCTTTTACAAGGCTATTACACCAACTGCTAATCCCACGTTCGCCATCGAATTCATTAATGAATCTATGCAAATAGAGGGTACTAAGCCTATCTATTGCATGAAGGGTTATATCAAATGAAATTCCTAACACCTGGCTATCGATATAATTGCGTCTCTCGAGCTCGGCTGAAGCCAAAGACTTTTGAATCTCACTCGATTTAGAATGAAACTTTATTAATTTTAATTCTCTACCACGAAGCCGGGTGTATCGTTTACCTTTACAGGTTGAGAATGTGCACATTACGTTATGCGTTGAGCAGTCTTCATCTGTTTTTTGAATTTGATGATCTAAAATTGTGTTCATTAGCTATGCCTATTAATGTGAGTTGTTTGATAGTTATATCTTTACACTCCATTCAAAACCGGCAACTGGGCCAAAATCATTTGATTTTAGCGTGAAACAATTCATATTTTTTTTTAAATTCTTGACTCATTTTAAAATAAATAACAGAGTCTTCTACCGATTTAATCAACTCAAATGCCCCCATCGAACCATGGTGGAACGTTTCATTTATGGGTAAGAGCGTAAACTCATAATCATATTTTATTACTCCCTGGTTACACATATCCATGGTGGATTCTTGCGGAGTAATTAGAACTTGCTTAATGGGTGTCCGTTTTCCATTCTTTACAAAAAATTCGTTCGTTATGTCGACGCCATCAATGCCTTGAACGTTTGTATTACAAAAGCCTTCTGCAGCGACCCAATCACCATAGACATTGGTTGTCATCTCAGCTTGCACTGATTCTTGGTTATTTTTAGAATCAGTAATATACCAAGCCGCAGCTGCGCCCAACACGCCTAAGACCAACACTGTTTTGAGTAGTCTAATGTTCATAGACACCCTCATTTGATATTAGCCCCGAGAACAGATGGTTATAACAATTTATAAAAGTATTGATCATGTAATAAATATTTCGCTTGGTCACTCCACCATTCATGTGAATATCAACGCGGTATATTGTAGCGTCGTTACTCTGGTCTATGGTGTAAAGTCGTCCTATTTTGGTGTTCTGATTGAATTTTGAAATAAAATTTAAATCAAAGCCAACAGGCAGCGTTGCCATAATGCCAAAGAAAGTCTCACCATTTCTCGTTGACCAAGAGCTATTACTGAAAAATAGTACCCTGCCAGCTTCAATGTTTATGCTAAACATTGAATCATCTGCAGCGAGCGCAACATCGGCATTGCTGAAACTAAACTCATTAATAATATCTACTAGTTCTTGAGTTGTTATGCGTTCGTATACCTCGGCTGAAACAATATCCGGTATTTCACTAACATCCTCTTTGGATAAAAGCACTTGATCTAAAAAGTCATCTTGTGTCGATTTCATATAACGTCCTTAATAAATGATTGATAAGCCCAGTAAGCCGAATGCAATTATCGGCTCAATCACACTGCCTGATGAACACAACTTTATACCCACGCGCCTCTGAAACGGCCAAAATAATGGTACTCCACTATCAGACACTAAATCCGCCAGCAAATGAGAGGCATACCCAATCATAAAGGCTAAAATTAAAGTCATTGTACTTGGCTCATAACTAAAAACCCATAATATGATGACAAATGGCCACAATGAATGAGTGATCTGTCTATGCCCAAATAAGCCTGATAACGGCAATGAAATAAATAGAAAGCGCCTTCCTATCGTAGAACTTGGATGGTCCAGATCTGGTAGCAAAGAGCCCACATAAATAGCCACCAGCAGCAACCACAACGGCAATGCAAAATCAGCGTGTTTTACAACGGTAATAGCTACCGCTGTGGTTACGACTAGATGGTTACGAAACATCATAATTAATTAACCATATCCAAAAAGGTCGATTTAACTGTGCTTTTCACTGTTTCTGGCTTAGGTTGTTCAACTGGCTTAACGATAGTTTTAGGCTTATCTGACAACACCATTTGTTGTTGCTGCATTAATTCCATCTTACGTTCATGGTCTCGTTTCGCTTCATCAGCTTTACGATTACGTTTTGCTTCTAATCGTCGCTCTAAGTCATTAAAAGCTTCTAGTTCGCGAGCATCTTGAGAATCAAGCTTAATGCTTTGAAGCACCTTGTTGAATTCATCATATGGCAGTTTTAATAAGCTATAAGCCTGAAACCGTCCGTCAGGAAGTACTTGGATTTTTTGGTCTACCATGTCGTAACCAACAATCGGAACCGAATCAACCAGCTTGTCGATTAAGAACTGGCTCGTTTGCACGAGTGTGCCCATCCCATTTTCACGCTCATATACCCGTTCAGAGCCAGAAAGCTCTTGTCGATAGTTTTTAGCTAGCTCGAACTCAGCTTGTAAACGTGCCTTTTTCAATGCGTGATTCATGTCTTTTGACGATGCTGCACCTACACCCATGATGCCCAGATCATCATTTTTAGGCGGATTTAAGTACCAATCTGGCACGCTAGCCAATTGAGCATTAGCATTATCTACGGCTTTTTCTTTTAGTGTTTCTTGATGTTCAACATACTGTTCTACGGGGTCAGTCGCACAACCCGCAAGCAATAATCCAATAAACAATAATGATAATTTATTCATTTGTGAGTCCTTAATTAATAAAATGCAATTTGTCTGCTTTGAAAACGTAATAGTTTGCCTGATACGTCTTTCCACTTATGCGATGTTATATCGTATGTTTCCCCCTCAACCTTAAACCCAACTTTTAACCCGTTAATGGCTTTTGCTTCAGGCATAAATGCCGACATAGTGACGTCTTCAATCAAAAGGTTGCTGATGTTCACTTTGAACTTTTCATCACCAATATTGATGTGCAACCAAAAGGATGTATTCGATAATTCTTTAAATGCATCCGTAAATACTATGGGGTCACTTGGCATTTGTGCCATAGGCCGCATATTGGTATAACCGGTTTGATAGAAATTCATATTTTTATAAGCATACTTTTTTGAACTTCCACACCGAATTTGGTTATTGTCATCACTGAATGACTTCGCACCAGGCGCGTAATAAGGGAGAAATTCAAACAATGAATCACCACAATATTTCGGCCTTAACACTTCTTTGACCTCAACTTCCTTTAACTTGGTATACACCAGCGCGTCACAGCCATAAAAGAACTTATTACATAATTCAACGTCTGCACCGTTTTGCAATGATGGATACCAAGGCGCGTTGTAATCACCCTTTCGATTTATCGTAACTCGGATCTTAACTTCCGCAACTGCGTATTCATGTGGAATAATATCAAGCACTTGGTAGTCAACCATTGGGTTGGCCATGAATGGCAACACAAACATTTCATAAGCTGCAAGCAACTCAGCTTTCAATTTCCCTTTACTTGTAGTGCCTTGCTTATGAGCCAGTAATTGATTTTTAATCGCATCACCGTCAATTACAGTCAATGAACTATTTAACGCTGCGTAATAACCGGTAACAACAAGAGCATCAAGATTGCTTAACGTGATATTCCGTTTCATCTTTTCAATTACTGCTGATAGCTTTTGGTACTCATTCGATAAATCATCTATGGTTGATTCCAATAGCCGTTCACGCTTCTCACTCCCAAGCTTTGCTTGCATCGCTGAAATATCTACCGACACATCGGCCGTAACGTGTAGCACAATTCGACCATCCTCCAGTCCTCGTTCATATTGAGTATTAAACACACGAACATTGGCCCCTTGAGCAATTAAACCTTTCTCAATAATTTCATCCGTTTTGCTATCGTAATGCGTATCGAGGCTTACAAACTTTGGCGTCATTGATACAGCGTTTATCTGCAACATTGATTTTGCTCTGTTTACAGCTTGGTCAATTGTCTCGTTATCTTCCAAATACACGGAAGCTGATAAAGCTTTGAATTCATATATATGCTGACTTTCTGAAAAGGCATAACTACTCACTAACAGCATTAATATACAAAATAACCATTTTCCCATTGATAACTCCCTATTCGATATAACAGATATATCAAATGTTTTCGTTTTATCGTCTTAACATCGTGTCTATTTGGGACGCGCTATTTTTTATTTCATTTTTACACATCTTTAAAAACGCGCAACTGCACATTAAGTTATTGATTAGTAATGCAGTTGCGGGTTTCGACTTTCATGTGATTATAAATATTAGAAATCGAAACAAAAGGGTTTAATTATGAATACGGCGCTCAAATCACAATCTACTTGGCATGACTTTATTCAACCTGCCTACGGAGCTAATGGTAAGGCCAACTTCCTTACCGATTCTGGTGATATTGTTGAGGGTATTTATACTGATATGCCTAATGCCGTTTACCATTCCTTAGACGCACACAGTTCTACGGGGATTAAAACCTTTGCCAAAGGTCGCCATCATTACTTTCGACAATACCTTTCAGATATTTGCCGTCTAAGATCTAAACAACAAAAACATACATTTGATGCGGGCACTTATGGACATATGCTTGTGCTTGAACCACACAATTTTCATGGTAATTACATGAAAAACCCGACCCCTGATGATTTCCCTGATTTACCCTTGATTGATACTATTCCACAGCTTAAAGAAGCGTTGGCTAGCCGTAACTTGCCCGTTTCAGGCGCAAGAATGGCATTAGTGGAGCGCTTATACGAAAGCGACCCTATATTGCCTATTTTTGAAAAGCTACGCGAAAATGCCATCTGTAAATTTTTAGATGCTCGTTATGCAAATTATCTTCGCACTGATACAGAACTCAATGAAATGGCAGCATTTTATGGTATTGATACCTCGTTAGGCCGTGATATGAAAATTGAATTAATTCTCGAAATTAGTCCATCTCAACCTATTTGGGAAAACCTCATTGAACAACACGTTATTGACCATATCGTATGGGATGATGCCTTTCGAGTTGAAAAAAGTACCCGAGCGCACCCGAAAGCAGATTGGTTAATTAGTGACGGTTATCCAGAACTCTCTATGATTGCTCGATGCCCTAAAACGGGGTTACTGCTTAAAGTTAGATTTGATTGGCTGCGTAATGACGCGATTGCCGTTGATCTTAAGACCACCCTTACCACTAACCCCACTAAGTTTGGCTATCAGATACGTGATCTTCGTTATGATTTACAGCAAGTCTTCTATACCTACGTGGCTAATTTGGCTGGCGTTCCAGTAAAACACTTTTGTTTTGTCGCCACAGAGTACAAAGACGCTGACAATTGTGAAACCTTTGAATTATCAGAACGAAAAGTCACTGATTCAACTGATGAACTGTTTACTTTATTGGATGATTTCAATGAAGCCCTCTCCACAGGCAATTGGTATGGCCATGATAAAAGCCGTTCAACATGGGTATTAGATGTGTAGTTGCGGGTTTAGCAATCTGATTTACATTAAACCTATCTTTTTTAGGAGCCAGTTATGAATATCATCCCATTTCAACATGTTTTCACTGAAAGCTTTGCATATTTAAGTTCCCAAGTCATTGGCCAATCAATTGATCTAAATGAAGAGATTAATTATTTAAACCATATCATTTTTAATTCTGAAAACACGGCGACCCCTTTTAGCGAGGCGGCACCATGGTCTGTCTACGAATTATTATTGAATATGTGTCGTTTAGGCCTATCCCTTAACCCTGTGAAGAAACTGGCTTATGTAATGCCCTCTTATACTGAAACAGGTGAATTGCAACTTAAACTCTATCCTGGTTATCGTGGTGAAATCGCCATCGCAACTCAATTTAATGTGATTAAAAATACCAGTGCAACACTGGTTTACGAAAAAGACCAATTTAGAGTCCAAGTGGCTAATAACGACGTTGAGCATTTTGTCACGTCTTTATCCATTGACCCCAGTGTCCGTGGCGCTTGCACTGGCGGGTATTGTCGCAGCGTTTTAATGGATGGTTCCGTCCATGTTTCTTATATGAGTATCGAGGAATTAGATGCTATCGCCCAAAATCAAATTGAAATGAAAATGGGCAATACCCCATGGAATAGCATTTGGGCAACGGAAATGCGCCGTGTCGCACTATATCGACGCGGGGCTAAAGATTGGCGCAACATGATTAACGCATCGAGTGATACGCGCTCTGCTCTTTACTCTACTGAATATTAGGATTACTCAACATGAATACTATCAAATCTACATTAGAACAAATGACAGATGCTTTTGCTCACCCATTGAATAACCAACAGCTAGATGATATCGCTAAGTTCGTTACCGACTCATTAAGCACCCGATTTCAATTCGGCCATGATTTCTTCACGATGAAAGATGTGATCCCTACATCGCTGGTTGAAGCATTATCGCCTTACATTGATTCTGGCTTACAAATCACTGGAGACTTAATGGAGTTAGAAGCTCGCTATCATGAAGCTAAATTCAGCTTTGAATTTGAAATTAGCCATAGCTTGAGCGGCCTTGTGTCATTGCTTAAAACCCAAACTAGCATTGCAAATATCGTGATCAATGCCGTATATGAAAATGACTCATTCAAACTCGATCATGCTAATCAAAAAGTATTTCATGAGGTGTCTGCTGAACCAAGTGAATTACACGGAGTATACTGCATCATTGATATGGAGAATGGACAATCGTTCTTATCTCAGATGTCTGCAGAAGAAACCAAACAAGCTATGTGGGCAAACACTCATGACCGCTTGAACGGCGTCAATCCTTATACAACGAATACGAAAAATTTGATGTTTTATAAAGCATCATGCTTACGTCGCGGCCTTAAAACGATATCAGCTTTGAATAACTGTGGTGACATTCAATTAGTTTCTACATTGTTGAATTTGCATGACCGTCAATTCAATAAAGCAAAAGCGCTACGCAAAGTAATGCCGTTAAATAACTACAAATTTCGTGGCTGTTCAAAACAACCCAGCTCAATTGACCAGATTTTCAAACAAGAACATGGGAATGTGGTGATACCGTTCTCTCAACCTGTAAAACCAACGGTGAAAAATAAGAATGTCGTTAAAGAGGACTCTACTAAATGGCTCACTGAACTTCCAGAAGATTGTATCGAGTCATGGAGTGAAGACACATTAGGCGTGGGGTTTTAATTATGCATCCTTATAAATTTATTGAAAAATTAATCGTGCTACAACATCCAGATACGAAACATATTGTACGGCTCATGATAGAGCATGATGGCCAACAAAATTACGGCCTACAACGTTCCATCCTTAACAATGGAACGACCCGGCATTTCTATAATAAGAAAATTTGGCATTCAGCTTATAACATTAAATTGGAGCTCAGTCGGCGGGTGTCTGACTATGAAGAAAAGGGTTTTGACATGATGACTGAAATTTCGCTTCGGCCGAATGATGTCCCGCCCTGTCCTGAGTTTAATTACTCTACAAGTATGATTGAACCCGATGAGAATACCTTACCCATTAACCCAACAGAGATGCCAATATTTGTTGATTGTAGCTTCCATCAATTATCTGTTCGGGATTTACGCTATAACACTGAAGTTACCAATGAAGAATTACTCACGTTTTTTAAGGATTTACGTAAATCAATCGAGTTTCTCCCTTTTGCAATGGTAGCGATATGGTCTGAAAAATCGATAAAAGTTCTGAGTCTTGAATTCCGCTCAAAACCTCAACCCAAACACGCTATAAACTATATATTGATGCTTTCTAGTAAAAAAAATAGTCATTTTATGATTGTCGATGCCACTGGACCGGGTTCTAACCAACAGTCACAAGAAAGCAATCAAAGCTATGCAGTGTTAGCAGGGGGCAACTTAACATTTCATGTGGCTTCTACGTGGAAAATTGCCAAGGCTTTCTTAGAGAAGCATCCTCACGCTGCTAATTTTTCGGTTTACGGCATGGATTCAGATAAGTTTATGAAAGTTGGAGAAGACATCTCATTAGGCAACTTTAAACGCTCAGGTAATGCTGAAATACTGTTTACTCATGTGAATAGTCAAATAGCTAACATAACATTCATTCGCTCACTTGAATTTGACGTGAAAATTGATAATTTGAATAACCTAATTTGAGATAGTTGCGCCTTTTAAAGTGTATGTAACCATAGAACACATAGCTCACAACACAAACAAAGGCGCTCAATATGTTCACTTTACCGTTAGATCAAAAACATCGTATTCAAACTATTTGCAATCACGCTAATAGTAAAGTTAATCCAATTTTTGAACTCGTTTTAATTGAAGCTGATAATGGTCAAGTCCGATTTAGCGCCTCTAATGGCACTCAGTTCAACTCATTAACATTACCTGCACAGATTGACACCCCTGTATCGTTTAGCATGTCAGGCAAGCGATTAAGTGCCGTATTGAACGCTTTATCTGCCGATATCGCAAAGTTTGAAATAAAAAATGAAAGTCTATTAATGAAAAGCGGCAAAAGTAAATTGAAGTCGCCCATTTTTAATGCCGATGAATATCCCTCTGCCCCCATAATAAATGCCCCTATTTCTACTATCCAATGTTCCATTTCACAACTCACCTCACTATTTAATTCTGCGAGTTACGCGGTGGCAAAGAATGATGTTCGAAATTATTTGTGCCACGTAAATTTGAAGATAGACGATCAAGTCGTTATGGTTTGCGCCAAAGACGGCCATCGACTTAGCCAATTACAACATAGGAATTTAACATGTTCTGGAAATGGTAATTACTTAGTGCCTACATCATTAATGGCGGCTGTATTAGCTCAAAACTTGGACGATGATGAAGTTGTGAGTATTGAATTTGATGAACAAAAAGCCTCTATTGTCAGTCAAGACACCTCTGTTATATCAATCCTTGGTGATGGTAATTACCCTGATACCAATCGAGTAATACCAACTGATAGACGTAACGGAGTGACATTTAATTTGGCAGAGCTAAAGAGTACCGTTAAACGATTTCATGCTGTAGCGGCTCTTGAACGCATTCCCGTTATTAAATTTGATATTGGTGAAACCGTGCAAATGTCGGTATCAAGTAGCGACCAATCTAACGAGTTTTCAGAGTTGATAGAGTCCGAAATAAACCAATGTGAGAATTTGATAGTCGGCGTTAATCCGTCCTGTCTTGCTGATGCGCTTGCAAAACAGTCTGGTGAAACCGTGACATTTTATTTTACCAAAAAAACGGCTATATTAATTACTTTTGATATTAGTGAGTTAGTTACTCTAATAATGCCCGTTAGAGTCTAACGGTAGATTTGTAAATGTTTTATTCTCACAAAAAAGTCCATGAAGTGAATACCTTCATGGACTTATTTATATATTTTTACCTAATCTTCGGTAAACACCAATTCCACTGGGTAATAAGCGCATGTTGGATTATGCTCAAGCCTGAAGGCTTCTAAAGCAGCCTGAATCTGGTCTTGTATGACCATATTAAAGTTTGATAAAAAATTAAGGTTGTCATGAGCGGTAACAACGCAATAGTTTGATAATTTATCTGAGGACGAATGTCATTTCTTGATAATAAAGTTTGATCATTTTCAAGCTCACTTTTGGACAAAAGCTAGTTAGATTTTTTACTCTATTTAATTGGTTTCGGATTAATATTTGTAAGGCAATTATAGAACGTTATTAAAGCCGATGAACAGGTGGTCCTTCCGCCTTGCATGAATG
>NZ_JACJER010000119.1:0-14223 GCF_014164185.1 Shewanella sp. SG44-6
GGCGGAACCCTAACGATGTCTCCGATTTGTAATTTATATTCTGGCTTGATGCGTTTTTTGTTTACCCGCACTTCGCCTTTGCGCACAATCCGATAGATCATGCTTTTCGGTACGCCTTTTAATTTAGTCAGCAAAAAATTATCGATGCGTTGTTCAAAATGATCTTCGTCGATAGTCACGTATTCAACTTGGGGGGTGGTTTCAGTATTCATGATGCGCCATATAGTAGTAACCGTAATAGTGTACCTTATCTGGTAAATGCTTGGCTATTGCCGCATTGGACTTCAAATAAATACGCGAAAGAATATGGGCTTTTGATTGCTGAAAATAGCGATTGTTGCTATATTTGCCCACAGGTTGAGAGTAAACAGTGGATAAAGTGTTCACAACTTTCACCAAATGCGAAAAACTAGCAGTTATAAAAATGAACCTAACCGGTAGCAAATCATTGATTTGCAAATTGTATTTATTAAAAAACGATAAGAAACCGTTTGTACAATTAAACCGTAAGTATTCAATAAAGATTTTAATTTAACTGTGGTAAATCGCCCCAAATTCGAACAACATTTTAGCTTGTTATCAAACAAACCGATTCGACTTGGGCATTAACGGATTAAAATACCATAATTTATGGGGTTGGTTGTAAGTCAACGAATTCCTTGTTTTTGTAAACACTAGAAAATAAGCCATAAATAGGATGCGACACGCAGTGACTGCGTTTTACAGTAATGAGCACCTAATTGCCTGGATCTAGCCGTGAGGTTATACCGATTAATTCAGGCCCGTAATGCAGAAAGATCGTGTTGTTTGATGACCTCATTTAGAAGAATCACGTCATCATGAAACGTATGTTAATTAATGCAACTCAATCAGAAGAGTTGCGCGTAGCCCTAGTTGATGGGCAAGAACTGTATGATCTAGACATCGAAAGTCCTGGTCATGAACAGAAAAAATCAAATATCTATAAAGGTAAAATCACTCGCGTAGAGCCGTCACTTGAAGCCGCATTTGTTGACTACGGTGCAGATCGTCACGGTTTTTTACCTCTAAAAGAAATTGGTCGTGAATATTTCCCTAAAGGATATTCCTTCCAAGGCCGTCCAAACATCAAAGAAGTCCTGCAAGAAGGCCAAGAAGTCATTGTTCAAATCGATAAAGAAGAACGTGGCAACAAGGGCGCTGCATTAACTACCTTTATTAGTCTTGCTGGTTCTTACCTAGTCTTAATGCCAAATAACCCTCGTGCTGGCGGTATTTCTCGTCGTATCGAAGGTGATGAGCGCACCGAACTTAAAGAAGCGATGTCTGAGCTAGAAGTACCTAATGGTATGGGCTTAATCGTGCGTACGGCTGGTGTAGGCAAAGAGTCAACAGAACTAAAGTGGGACTTGAAAGTACTACAACATCATTGGGATGCGATTCAAGAAGCCGCTCAAAGCAAGGCTGCCCCCTTCTTAATTCATCAAGAAAGCAACGTCATTGTTCGTGCTATTCGTGACTATTTACGTCGTGATGTGGGTGAAATCCTTATCGATCATCCACGAATTTTTGAAGAAGCTAAACTGCACATTGGTTTAGTTCGTCCTGATTTTGTCGAACGCGTCAAACTATATGACTCTGAAGTGCCTCTATTTACTCACTTCCAGATCGAGTCTCAAATCGAGTCGGCATTCCAACGTGAAGTGCGTTTACCATCAGGCGGATCAATTGTTATTGACCCCACAGAAGCATTAACGTCTATTGATATCAACTCTGCCCGTGCCACTAAAGGCGGTGATATTGAAGAAACTGCACTGAACACAAACCTTGAAGCAGCTGATGAAATTGCACGTCAATTACGTCTTCGCGATTTAGGTGGCTTAGTGGTTATCGACTTTATCGATATGACCCCTGTTCGCCATCAGCGTGAAGTTGAAAACCGTTTGCGTGATGCCGTACACCATGACCGTGCACGTGTACAATTGGGCCGTATTTCTCGTTTCGGTTTAATGGAAATGTCGCGTCAACGCTTACGTCCATCACTAGAAGAGTCTGCAGCACATTTATGCCCTCGTTGTCATGGCCAAGGTACTATTCGCAGTACTGAATCATTAGCACTATCAATTTTACGTTTAATGGAAGAAGAAGCCATTAAAGAAAACACCACACAAATCGAAGCGATTGTGCCAGTTGATGTGGCGGCTTTCTTATTAAACGAAAAGCGTAAAGCGATCCGTATTACTGAAGAGCGTCATCAAGTTGAAGTGTACATCATTCCAGATGCACACATGCAAACCCCAGATTACCGTGTGGTACGTCGTAAGAGTGACGATGAAGTCAGTGAATCAAGCTATAAGCGCGTAGAACAGCCAGCAGCAAAACTGTATGAGCCTCGTAAACTAGAGCGCGCGGCATCACCAGAGCCAGCATTAAAAGGCTTTGCAGCCCCACAAAAAGCTGCAGAAGATCTCGTCAAAACTGCACCTGTAAATGTTGCCCCTGCGACAGCATCTACTCAGCCAGGATTGTTTTCACGAGTCATCTCAGCAATCAGCGCCCTATTCTCTGCTAATGAAACTGAGGTTAAAGATACCAAAGCGACAGCGCAGACTAAAGACAGCACTCAGACTAACCCACGTCGTAACACTCGTCGTAATGAGACACGTAACGATAGTGGTAACCGCAATGACAAGCGCAATGATAGCCGTCGTCAACGCAATGACAGTGACAAATCGAAAGACACCACTGAAGGTCGTCCTCAGAACAAGCGTAATGAGCGAAACAGTCGAAATACTGCTCAAGATGACAACGCTAAAAATAAACCAAGAGCTGACAAAGTTGACAAAGCATTACCCGTTAGCGAAACCAAAGTAGCTGACGCTAAAGTGGCAGAACCTAAGGCCACTGTAGAGAAATCACCAAAGCAAGAAGCCGCTAGAGAGCGTCGCCAACGTCGTAACATGCGTCGTAAAGTGCGTATTGAAAGTGAACAGAATGAAGCATTATCAACCACCGAGGTTATTGATAGTAAATCAACTGAATCATCAGTAGAACTGATCGCATCTGAAGCCAACAATGTTGAGCCAAAAGCATCTCATGATAAAAAATCAGAGACTAGAGCACCACGTAGCCGACGTCAGCCTCGTAAAGAGAAAACAGAGCAAACGACCGAAGTAGCAGAAGGCGCGGCGGTTGAAGCAGCTGATGTAGCAACAGAAATCACCAAGGTTACCTCTACTGCCCAAGTTGAAACAGACACTCCAGCTGTTGAAGTGAAAGCTGACGTTGAAGTGAAAACAGAAGCGGCTCCAGCTGAAGACAACACTGTTAATGAAAAGGTTGCGACCCACTCTGATGTTGCAAAAGAAACTGATGAGCAAAGCGCGAATACCGATGACACGGCATCAGAAAGTGAAGCTGAAGGTCGTGAAGGTCAACGTCGTAGTCGTCGTAGCCCTCGCCACCTACGTGCTGCTGGTCAACGCCGTCGTCGTGATGATGAAACGGGGTCGACACAACAAGCCGTTTTCACACCTAATGATGAGCTAGAGAAGCAGTTAGACGCTGAACAAGCTAAAACCAAAACTCAGGTTAAAACGCCTGTGACTGCCACTGATGCAGCAACAGTTACTCCAGCGGCAGAAGTCGTCAAGGCTGATGTTAAAAAGACTGAAGTGACTAATACTGAAGAGACTAAGGTTGATGTTGAGCCAGCTAACGTTGTCGCAGACACTCCTGCAGCAAAAGAGCAAGCAGCTGAAACGCCTCCGGTAGTCAACACAGCTGACGTAATCGAAACTGCAGCAGTTGAAATCGCTAAAACTCCTATTGATGCTCCAGCTAAACAAGCGTTAGTCGCTGAGGCAGCATCGTTAGAGGCGATGGAAACAACCGCAGAAAGCAAACAAGATAAAGCCGTTACATCTAATGCATCGGCACCAATGGCCAAGCCTGCGGCAATCGTTCGTCAAGCTAAACCTGCTGCTAAAGACGTTGCGCCTGCAGTAGAGACTGTTGTTTCTACTGACACCACTACAGCAGCAAAAGCACCTGTAAAAGCAAGTCGCTTCGGTTCTATGGTGTCATCTGACATGACTAAACCTACAGTGGATGTTCGTGAACAGAAAGCGGTGCCTCAAGGACGTACTTATGAAGCCCAAGCAACTGAAACTAGTGCGCCAAAAGTCGCAATAAACAACAGTGCATCAGCTGATATGGCACGCCCGGCAAAGTAGCATTAATTAGGGGTTCACTAGCCCCATCATTTATTAAGCCATGCTAAGCATGGCTTTTTTATTGAAAAGATTAATAAAAAATACCTCAGCGAATTAGAACATCACATTAGGGATGTCACAGTTCAGCCAACGAGTATTTTTTGTTAATATACTGATCACTTTTTATTAACTTACCAATGAAAACAGAGGTTAAATGTTCGATCTTATTCGCCATAAAACAAGCAGTAGCAAAGCCGATATTTTATCAGGATTAACTGTTGCGCTGGCCCTAATACCTGAAGCCGTTGCTTTTGCATTTGTCGCTCATGTTGAACCTATGGTCGGGCTTTATGCCGCCTTTATTATGGGACTAATCACCGCATTAATTGGTGGTCGGCCTGGCATGATTTCTGGTGCCACGGGTGCTATGGCTGTGGTCATGGTATCACTGGTAATTGAACATGGAGTGCAATACTTATTTGCCGCAGTGGTGTTAGCAGGACTGATTCAAATTTTAGCGGGCGTATTCAAACTCGGGAAATTTATCCGTATCGTACCTTACCCAGTGATGATTGGTTTTGTAAACGGATTAGCGATTGTAATTTTCTTAGCCCAGCTCGGTCAATTTAAAGTCAAAGACGCCGCGGGCAACATGATTTGGATGGCACAAGAACCCTTAATGATCATGCTAGCTTTAGTGGTTTTAACCATGGCTATTATCCATTTCTTACCCAAGTTAACCACAGCAGTGCCTTCATCCTTAGTGGCTATTTTAACGGTAACGGCGATTACTGTTGGTTTCAATTTAGAAACCAGTAATGTATTGGATTTTCTAAAAACAATGAGTGGCAATGACGCTGCAACTATTGCAGGTAACTTGCCTTCATTTGCCATCCCTAGCGTGCCATTTAGCTTTGACACTTTTTACATCATATTACCTTATGCCTGTATTTTAGCCGCGGTAGGATTAATTGAGTCATTATTAACGCTAACAGTGATTGACGAAATGACCAATACTCGTGGCCAAAGTAACAAAGAATGTGTCGGCCAAGGTGTGGGCAACATTACTAGTGGTTTCTTTGGTGCTATGGGTGGTTGCGCGATGATCGGCCAGTCAATGATTAACATTAACTCTGGCGGTAGAGGTCGTTTATCTGGCATCACGGCAGCATTAGCATTACTGGCATTTATTCTGTTTGGTTCGGCGTTTATCGAAATTATTCCACTGGCAGCATTAGTTGGTGTCATGTTTATTGTGGTCATAGGCACTTTTGAATGGGCCAGCTTCAAATTCATGAACAAAGTGCCTAAGCATGATGCATTTGTGATTATATTAGTCACCACTGTCACTGTTTTTACCGATCTGGCCTTTGCAGTGTTTGTCGGTGTAATTGTATCTGCCTTAGTATTTGCATGGGAACACGCAAAGCACATTAATGTTGACATAACTGAAGATGATAACGGCTGGAAAATATATCGCTTAAATGGCCCCTTGTTCTTTGGTTCAGTGGCAAACTTTCTTGAACTGTTTGATGCTGAAAATGATAACCAAGATGTGATTATTGATTTTAAAAATTCACGCGTGGCAGATCATTCCGCATTAGAAGCGATTGATACCTTAGCTGAACGTTATGTTACGGCAGGAAAGCGGTTGCACTTACGTCACTTAAGCCAAGATTGTAAAGCACTACTGCATAAAGCACGTGATTTAGTTGAAGTTAACCTTATTGAAGATCCGCACTATAAAGTAGCCGATGATAAATTGGATTAAACGATTAATACGCTAATCAATAAAAAGGGACTGAATATTCAGTCCCTTTTTCTATCGTGAGTCTTTGTACCTGCAAAAAATACTGATTTAACGTTTACGTTTATCAGCAAACTTACTCATCACTTTATCAAACTTAGGCTTAACCACTAGCTGACAATAAGGTTGTTGCCCGTGTTTAGTGAAATATTCATCATGATAACTTTCAGCCGGGTAGAATGTATCAAATGCACTTATTTCAGTGACTATCGGTCTAGACCACACTTGTTGTTCAGTTAAGGCGTTAATAAATCGGTTAGCGGTATCAATTTGATCACTGTTATGCGCAAAAATAGCTGAACGATACTGTGGCCCTTTATCATTTCCCTGCTGATTAAGTGTGGTCGGATCGTGGCTTTCAAATAATACACTAAGGAGTGTGTCATATTGAATAACCGTGGGATCAAATTCAATATGAACGACTTCTGCATGGCCTGTTTTACCGGAACATACCGCATCATAATTGGCATCTTTAGCATCACCGCCACAATAACCAGACTTAACACTTTGCACGCCATTAAGCTGAGCGAAGATAGCTTCAACACACCAAAAACAGCCAGCACCAAAGGTCGCTTTTTCGAAAGAAGGCGTAGCTAAATTTGATGCTGAAAGCTCATCAATGCCTTTAAAAATCATTGATACCGAATTGACACAATGACGGATATTGTTATCGGTTAAATGTTCTCCTTCAAACACATGGCCTAGATGACCACCGCATTGTGCGCAGGTAATTTCGGTTCTGTGACCATCAGCATCGAGTGTATGCTTTACTGCTCCCTTAATTTCATCATCAAATGCTGGCCAGCCACAATGAGCATTAAATTTATACTCACTTTTATAAAGTGGTGCATGGCATTTTTTACATAAATACACACCCTGTGCATCATGATCAACAAATTCGCCACTAAAAGGACGCTCGGTGCCTTTTTGCTCGATCACATACTGTTCAAATTCAGTTAAATTATTCATGGTCAGATCTCGTTGAGTTTGTTTGCCACAGTCTAGTAATAATGAATACGTGTCATCAATCATTTCAGCTCAAATCAAAATGGAGTGATATCACGCAAATAATTGCGGCAGAGTGTGACTAAGGTTACCATTACGGTGGGTCAACACACTAATAAGAAATACATAATGAAACTAAATACAATTGATTACCAAGCACCTAATAGTGCCCAACATTTTGTTGAATCACTGCGCGAAACCGGCTTTGGTGTACTTACTAACCACCCAATTCAAAAGCAGCTTGTTGAAGATATATACAATGAGTGGTATAGCTTCTTTCAGTCAGAACAAAAAAATGATTTTTTGTTTAAAGCTGAAACACATGATGGCTTCTTTCCCGCATCAATTTCTGAAACGGCTAAAGGCAATAACGTAAAAGATATCAAAGAATATTACCACGTATACCCTTGGGGACGCATTCCAGAGTCGTTAAAGGCGAATATCCTTGCTTACTACGAACACGCTAATGCGCTAGCGTCTGAATTACTGAGCTGGATTGAACAGTACACACCTGCAGACGTCGCGGCTAAATATAGTATTCCGTTACCCGACATGATTGCGCAAAGCCAAAAAACCTTGTTACGCATTCTTCATTATCCTCCAATGAAAGGAGATGAGGAAATGGGCGCAATCCGTGCTGCTGCGCATGAAGACATTAACTTAATTACCTTGTTACCAGCAGCGAATGAGCCTGGCTTACAAGTGCTGACTAAAGAAGGTGAATGGATTGATGTGCCAAGTGATTTTGGTAGCATTATTATTAATATCGGCGACATGTTACAAGAGGCCTCAGGCGGCTATTTCCCATCAACATCTCACAGAGTTATCAATCCTCAAGGCACAGACAAAACCAAGTCTCGTATCTCGTTACCGCTGTTTTTACACCCAAATCCACAAGTGGTGTTATCTGAGCGTTATACGGCTGATAGCTATTTGATGGAAAGATTACGCGAATTAGGCGTGATTTAAGCACTCATAGTGTATTTAACAACGATACTAAGCGCCTTAAGGCGCTTTTTTTATGCATTTAATCCACTTACGAGGTAGAATATCACTTTTGTATTTATTGTTATTTACTCTCCGATTTATAAGGCAACATCATGGCAATTCAGTGGTATCCAGGACACATGCACAAAGCACGTAAAGAGATCGAGGAGGCGATGCCTCAAGTGGATCTCGTTATTGAAGTGCTCGATGCACGTATTCCATACAGCAGTGAAAACCCAATGGTGTCACAACTTCGCGGTGATAAACCTTGTATTAAACTGCTCAATAAATCTGATTTAGCGGATCCAGAAATTACGGCTCAGTGGATTGAATACCTAGAGCGTGAGCAAGGTGTACAGGCATCGGCAATCACCACCCTACAACCGGGAATGGTAAGAAGTATTCCTGATCTTTGTCGCAAACTAGTGCCGCACCGTGACACCATGGAAAAAGATATTCGTACCATGATAATGGGCATTCCTAACGTCGGTAAATCAACAATTATTAACACCCTAGCGGGCCGCACTATTGCTAAAACAGGTAATGAACCCGCGGTAACTAAAAATCAGCAACGGATCAACTTACGTAACGGTATCGTTTTGTCAGACACGCCAGGGATCTTATGGCCTAAAGTCGATAACGAAGCCAGCAGTTATCGCCTAGCGGTCACTGGTGCAATTAAAGACACAGCAATGGAATACGAAGATGTGGCCATGTTTGCTGCAGCTTATTTTCTTAAAGCCTACCCCGACGAAATTTGCGAGCGTTATAAGCTTAAATCGCTGCCTGACAGTGATATTGAATTACTCGAAGCCATTAGCCGTTCTCGCGGAGCACTCCGTCCTGGTGGGCGTGTTGATTACCATAAGGTCTCTGAACTATTACTGCATGAGTACCGCTCAGGTAAAATTGGCTTATTAAGCCTTGAAACACCGGCAATGGCTGAAGTCGAGAAAGTTGAAGTCGCGCGTAAGCTGGCTGAAAAAGAACTGATCAAACAACAAAAGATAGAACAAGAGAAACTAAAACGATCTGGCAAACGTTATAACGATTAAGCCCGATCCACGACTAGGTTGTTAATACATATACGGCCTAGTCATTCAAAAACTTATTGTCATAGTGATACATTTCAATGTGAAGCTAGTGATACTGCTAATGCCGTTAAACTAGCCTCAAGCAAGTCAATAACCCTCTCAAACCCTTTTTCACCACCATAATATGGATCAGGCACTTCTTTAACCGCAGAGTCTCCAAAGCTTAACATCAACTGTAACTTATACCGTAAATGCACGGGACATCGCTCAGTTAACTCAGCTAAATTAGAAACATCTGCCGCTAAAATTAAATCAAAGTGCTCAAAATCAGCATCAATGACCTGTCGAGCCTTCATATCGGTAAAATCAAGTCCACGCTTATGGCCTGCAATCATGCTGCGACGATCAGGAGAATGACCTTGGTGATAGTCGATGGTGCCGGCAGAATCGATTTCAAGCTGAAGTGAATGCTGCTTAGCTAGTTGCCTAAAGATAGCCTCTGCTGTTGGCGAACGGCAAATGTTGCCCATACAGACGAATAGCACAGAGTGAACGTTCAAAAGATATTTATCATCCATCATTTATCATCGTCATTATATCCAGATTGCATGCAGCACAGAGTTAACGATCTGATTTGTCATTGTGTATCCACCAGCTCGACTTTACTCATGTTAACTCAAGCGTAATGTGCAGGCACAGTGACATTTGAGTTAATGTAAAAGAGCTGACTATTGTGATGGCCGTTCGCGCAAAAAACTAGCAAACCTTGGAGTGCCTTTTTGAGTTAAGCCTAAATACTGATAAGTAATGACTGAACCAATTAACGGCGGATTTTCTCGCTGTTTATCACTAAAACCACTGCCAATATTGAACACAATTCCAGCTGGCGTTTTTACAATTAACGCGCCTAATTGACCTCGATATTTACCTTTTCCTTGGGTATGACCAATGACCACGGCTTCAGCATCGTATTTAGGTTTGAGTTTAACAATATACTCGCTGCGCCCCACGGCATAATGAGCTTGTTTAAAATGTAACATTAATCCTTCCCCACCGGCATTCACAACACTATCAAGTCGATCGAACAGTGCCTCTGTTGTCGCTACTGTGTCCTGCTTAATAACCTGTAAATGAGTGGGATCAGTTTGCTCAGCCCATTTTTGCATCGCTAAATAGCGTTCAACAAAAGTGCCAGGATGATCTGGTAAGTCGAACATCATAAACTTTACTTGTTGCCAATCTTCAGCGGATGTATCCAGACGCCTAACTAATGCTGAAATATGCTCAAACTGATTACGCCCTAACCAGAGTTCGCCATCAATAGCCACTTCAGGAAAGCCCAAGGTAAATGATGCTGGTAACACCACTTTTCGACCACTACGAGTCAGCATTTGACGACCATCCCAATAACCTCTCACACCATCAAGTTTTTCACTGACTAAATACTCAGCGACGGTAATATCTGGTTGATATTGTGTTGCTAACTGGATGGGAGGTTTAGATAAAACAGCACTGTGCGTTGTTAAACTATACAGTGCAATCATCAGTGAAAATATAACCGAGGGTATCTTAGGCATATGCAATCCTTGCAATTAATCAAATCCATATCAAGGTGGCCACTCATTACCAATAAGAATCATAAGCTGGCATTAATTTTATGATTAGCACGACCTTGACTTAAACCTTCTTAAGCTTAGTACAAAACTAAGAATTATCCACTTAAGCTGAAGCGAAAGACGAGTAGAATCAACACCGACTGAGGACATTATTGATGATTGAAATCGCTATTATCTTGTAACTTTAACTCATCAAAAAGTTAAATTACTGCTGGAAGCCTATGAATGGAATGTTACAATCTGCACAATTAAAACCAAAAAGATAATTTACTTAATGAAACCTGAGAATAATCATGGTCTAAAGCGCATTTTTCGAGCAACGGGATTTTCAATGAAGGGGCTAAAGTCTGCATGGAAACATGAAGCCGCATTTAGACAAGAAACCGTACTGGCCGGCTTAATGTTCCCTGTTGCACTATTACTCAATATCAGTGCAACTGAACGCATTCTACTTATCATGACCCTATTAATTGTTTTGATTGTCGAATTATTAAACTCTGCGATTGAAGCAGTTGTAGATCGCGTCGGAGATGAAATTCATCCTCTTAGTGGTCAAGCGAAAGATATTGCTTCAGCAGCAGTATTCATCAGTCTCGTCTTGTGTACTATCACCTGGGGGATCATTATTTGGCCACTAGTGTTCTAACAACTGCCCAGTAAATACTAAACCGTGAGTTTAGCTGTTGTTAACATTGAAATAGCTTGTTCAATATAGGCAAGCCTTTCATTTTCAGCCCAATAAGCAGCATACACATGTCGATAGATACATTTTGCATCATCTACGCGAGATAAAGTGCCGTTATCTAAATAGGGTTGAATGAGTGCTTCAGGCAAAAATGCACAGCCACTATTATTCAACATAAAATCCAATGCCATGCGAGCTGAGCTGGTATGCAGTACAGGTAAAGGCAACATGGTAAAATCTTGGGCGTGAGTGATATTAAAGGCTGTGCCCCAATCGACTTTTATATAAGGTAAATTAGCCGTTTGAGCCAGCTTAACGCCCTGCTGTTTGGACACTAGATACAGTTTTACTTGAGCAAGCTTAACTAATGTGACCCCATCAAGTTTTGGAGGATCAAAGGTAATCGCAATATCTAAAGTGCGTTCAATAAGCTGGCGAGTCATCACTGATGCAGACAAAACATCAGTCCTCAAAGCAACACCTTCCAAACCTAAATGCAGTGGCTGTAAAAAACCTTGTAAATAAGCATCCCAAATATTATTACCAGCCGATAAAGCCAACTGAGCATTGTGCTGCTGATTTAAAATAATATCTTGTTTTGCCCTCTCCCAGGCATTAAGCACCGCCTCAGCATGGCCCAACATTCTCTCACCTGCTGGGGTAGGTTGAATATTGTTACGCAAACGTTCAAACAGCTCTATCCCCAAAATACCTTCTAGCTGTTTTATCCTAAAACTAACAGCACTTCGGGTAAGGTAGAGATTTTCAGCCGCTTTACCAAAGTGTCGAGTACGAGATACTTCTAAGAAGGTTTTTAATAAATCTGTATCCATAAAAATTCTTTACCATTAAGGACAAAATATTTTGATTTAAAAAATGATAATACTAGCCAATACTCCAGTTGCAAATGTTTATATCTCACAATTTAGAAGGTATTAGCCATGTCTCAGCAATCATTTATCAATGCAAAACAAGGTATTGATGCTAACTCCAATGGTCATAGCAACAGTTTTCAGTCAACTAAACGCTTCTATGATGACGCGAATTTCCCTATGGGGTTTAAGCGTTGTGGTGATTTTACCAGTAAGGAAGCTGACTTGCTTGAACAACACGGTCAAGCAATGAAAAATCTAGCCGATGGCTCGCAATTACCTTGTAATGTTGACGAAGACCAGTTTATTCGCGTTCTTCAAGGCATGTTACCCGCAACAACACCAATGGAGTTATTGTGGTCTAAGTATTGCCGTCTAGCAAAAGGTAAGCCGTTTTATGCTGTCGTTGGTACTATTCATGCGCCAGCAAGTTCTAAAGTTGAAATTGAATTTGACGATGTTGAAGAAGAAGTTTCTGACACCGACGAGCCAGAATAAACTCTGGTTAGTGACTAAAACAAACTCCTGCAAACGTTAACACTTAAGCTACATATCTAACGAAGAAGTAGGGTCAATATTCTACTCTACTTTTCGTTTTGCCACATTACTGCCACTCACCACTGTAACGTCAACACTCTGACGCCCAACCCCATAAGGCCTTGCAGTCAAAATGATTGCTTTTGCGCCTTTGACTTCAAACTACTGCTGAAAACTTGATTTAGCGCAATAAACACATACAAATATTTCACATCTAGTAACAAAGTGCTAGTATGGCTAATGAACGGTTGGTCCTATTTATATAAATTTGATGTTTTTGAGTATGCATTTGATAATTCTTATTTTGGATATCTGCATACAATAGATTAGGGATTAGATTTGACAACAACATCATATGAAGACGCATATCTTGTGATAGTAAAAATAATAAGTGCGGAGTTTCAATGATAAGATCTTTTTTTTATATAGTATTGTTGATACTCATCACTCGAACGGCTTATGCTGAGTCCGAGCCATCAATACAAAGCACAACTTTTACTGATGGATATACTCTTGATATCGGTGTGTTTTATGCCAACTCCGATTCAAACTTTATTGCCACAAACCCTAAAACCGGCGGTACATTCCCGGTGGACTTTGAAGACGAACTTCTTCTAGCTGAAGCACAATACTTACCCTATTTTGAATTTACCTTTTCTTTCAACCAACGCCACAACATTTATATTGATTGGAAATCGTTGGATCGCAAAGCAGATACAGAAACGGTATCACAAGATTTTATTCTTGAAGATATTGATGGTAAAGATTACCTGATTGAAACTGGCTCGAAACTCAATACCTTACTGAATATAGACATTTTGCGTATAGGGTACGGTTATGATGTCTGGCAAGGTACAAATTACGCGGTTGGTGTGTCGCTAGGTTTACACGCCATGTTTATCGAAACGGCCTTTAAAGGCACCATAGGCATCTGTGTTCCAGATTCAACCTTATGCAGTAATTCAGTAGCAACGCCAGAAATTATCGATGAAACGATAACGGCTCCTTTGCCTGATATCGGTCTTTATGGATCTTACGAGTTTTACCCTGGCTGGATATTTGATGCTCATGCGCATTACTTTTCAATCAAATATGATGATGTAGATGGATCGCTTGTCGATGTCCGTTTAGGGGTCGAAGCAAAAATTTGTGATAACTGGTCGCTAAAATTGGCATATAACTACTATGATGTCGACGTTACTATCGAAAAGACACGTAATATCGGCAATATTGAGCAACGTACCTTTGACTATAATATTAACTACAGCTTTACTGGGCCAATGTTTGCTGTCTCTTATGTGTTTTAATATCACGTTATCTACAAAAAAAGCATCCTAGGGTGCTTTTTTTTAATTTGTATCCTCATAATAGGATGGTATAACCCCTGCTATTATTGCTATATTTATTTAACTATAGATTTTAAAAGTCTTTTTCAGCCCAGTTCATGAGGCACATAATGTCTAACACGCTATTGCAAACCGCTGCTG
>NZ_JACJER010000011.1:0-60135 GCF_014164185.1 Shewanella sp. SG44-6
TGTAGCAACCATTGGTAGGCCTCTTGATGACGACCATGGCACACTACCACCACTTGTTTGGCAAGACTGCCAACATCAGAGCCAAACATCGGATGTAGACCGACTACAGGACCACTATGGGCTGCTAACATTGCTGCTACGGGCTCTTCTTTAATTGAAGTAAGATCAGCTAAAATACAATTGTCAGGTAACTGAGTTAATTTTTCGCGAATAACCTCGCAAGTCACATTTATAGGCACTGTAACAATCACCAGTCCAGCCCCAGAGAAAATAGCTGCGGCCTCTTGCCAATCATTTTTATCGATACTTTTAACTTCATAACCAGAAAGAACTAACATCTGGCTAAATAGCTGTCCAAGTTTGCCCTGACCACCGACTATCACCACATGACCCAGATCTTGTTTAACCTGCTTGAAACCAACATCTTTCTCATTTAAATAAGATTCACGCATAAGCCGGCGTAATATATCTTCAATTAACTGTGGTGAAATGTTCATGCTTTGCGCTTCATTTCGCCGCTTTGCTAACATGGAGGCTTCACGTTGTGGAGCATAAATAGGCACACCAGCGGCATGTTTTACTGCGCCAACTTGTGCAACTAAATCAAGGCGTTTACGTAATAAATGCAGTAATTGTTGATCAACGCCATCAATTAAATCACGAAGATGCTCTAGGCCTGCTGTGGTTTTTTCATTCATCTGTTTATCCATTAACCGTTGACGACCTGCAGCGAATCAAAACGTGTTGGTAACACTACAGACAACTGGTTAGCGCCTTGTCTTAAAATAGTTTCAGTGGTTTCCCAGTCAATGCAGGCGTCAGTAACAGAAACACCATATTTTAGCTCTGCTAAGGGTTTATCTGAACTCTGATTACCTTGATTGAGGTTACTTTCAAGCATAACACCGATGATAGATTTATTACCTGCTTCAATTTGATTAAATACATCTTCACAAACGTTTTTTTGACGTAAATGATCTTTTGATGAATTACCGTGACTACAGTCAATAACTAACCGAGCACTGAGCTTGGCTTTATGAATTTGAGCCTCACTTTCAGCAACACTGTGCGCGTCATAATTAGGTGATAAGCCACCACGTAAAATAATATGACCATCAGGGTTACCAGCAGTTTGTAGTAATGACACTTGGCCCTCTTGGTTAATCCCCATAAAGCGATGACTACTAGCAGCAGATTTAAGTGCATTAATAGCCACCTCCAATTTGCCATCGGTACCATTTTTAAAACCAACAGGCATTGATAGACCTGAAGCCATTTCACGATGAGTCTGAGATTCAGTGGTTCTTGCGCCAATAGCAGACCAAGTAACTAACTCAGACATATACTGCGGGCTTATTGGATCAAGTGCCTCAGTAGCAATGGGTAGTTCAAGCTCAGCAAGCCAAATCATCAGCTCACGAGCCATTCTAAGACCTTTCTCTACATCAAATGACTCATCCATGTCAGGATCGTTAATCAAGCCCTTCCAGCCCACTGTTGTACGAGGCTTTTCGAAATAAACTCGCATTAAAATGTAAAAGTCATCGCTGAGCTCATCATGTAACTTTTTAAGTTTTAATGCATACTCTTTTGCTGCTGCAATATCATGAATAGAACAAGGTCCAGTGACCACAAGCACGCGATTATCCCGTTTATGAACAATATCTGATACTTGCTTGCGTGCATTAAGGATATATTGATAAGCATGAGTTGATAATGGTAGTTCTTGCTTTAACTCGGCAGGAGTGACTAGCACTTGCTCTGAACTAATGTGCACATTATTAATGGTATCTTGTTGCATACTTATCACTCTCTTTTGACGACAGACCTAAGGTCACTAATAGATTAATATTCTAGATATCTGATGGCTAAACTCAGTAACACTGTAACGCTACACCATTACAAGTTAAAAGCAACTATGCCTGTGCCATGGCATTAGGGCAAGGGTTATTTATACAAAAAGTTAAAAATCATTTAATCGATGATTTTTTATACAAAACGATACATCTAAACGACATTAATTACGGGATCCGCTTATATCTTATTATGGTTAGGTCACTCTTATCGCTAACCCGGAACTGTTTTTGATCTTTACTTTTTTAAAGCGCTACAAACAAAAACCCGCCTTTCGGCGGGTTGTTGTGCGAACACTGCATCTTTATTCTGTATCGGTAACTATTACTTAGTTGCCAATTTTTCACGGATACGTGCAGACTTACCTGAACGCTCACGTAAATAGTACAGTTTAGCACGACGTACACGACCGCGACGCTTAACTTCGATGCTAGCAATTAACGGGCTATGCGTCTGGAAAGCACGCTCAACACCTTCACCATTAGAGATTTTACGTACTGTGAATGCTGAATGCAGACCACGGTTACGCTTAGCGATGACCAAACCTTCAAAAGCCTGAAGACGCTCTTTTTCACCTTCTTTAACACGTACTTGAACTACTACTGTATCACCAGCACCAAAATCAGGTACATCTGTTTTCATTTGCTCATCGTTGAGCATTTTAATGATGTTGTTCATAATTACTCCATCCTAGTAATAACTGAGCGTTGACTATGCGGACTTGTCCGTTTCATTCACGAACTGCGCTAATAAAGTCGATTGTTCGTCAGTCAGAGCTAGATTTTCAAATAATTCTGGCCGTCTCAAAAAAGTTCTTCCGATACTTTGTTGTAAACGCCAGAGTCTAATTTTTTCGTGGTCACCGCTTAACAGCACTGCGGGTACGTCAAGACCATCCAATTGTTCAGGGCGAGTATAATGAGGACAATCCAGTAGGCCATCAGAGAAAGAATCTTGCTCTGCTGACGCTTGCTTGCCAAGTACACCAGGTACTAAACGAGCCACTGAATCGATTAATGTCATTGCCGGTAACTCGCCACCCGAAAGTACGTAATCACCGATAGACCATTCTTCATCTACTTCAGTTTGAATAATGCGCTCATCAACACCTTCGTATCGACCACACACTAAAATCAAACTCTCTGATTTAGCTAACTCAGTAACGCCTTGCTGATCCAGCTTGCGTCCCTGAGGAGACAGATAAATCACTTTTGCCCTATCATCTGCAGCAGCTTTTGCCGCATGGATAGCATCACGCAAAGGTTGCACCATCATCAACATACCTGGTCCACCACCATAAGGGCGATCGTCTACAGTATTGTGTTTATCATGGGTGAAATCACGAGGATTCCACGTTTGCAACTCAAGCAGGCCGTTTTTCACGGCTCGACCCGTAACCCCAAAGTCTGTAACAGCACGAAACATCTCTGGAAACAGGGTTATTACCCCTAACCACATATGTTGTACCTCGACTTAGAAGTCAGGATCCCAATCCACTAAAATCTGTTTCCCTTGCAAATCCACCTGTTTGATGAACTGCTCAGGGACAAAGGGGATCATACGTTCCGCTTTGCCGAAGGCATCTTTGGCATTAGCTTTAACTAGTAGTACATCGTTTGATCCTGTTTCCACGATCTGTTCAACAATACCCATGTTATAGCCGTTTATATTGGTCACTTCGCAGCCGATAAGATCACGATGATAGAATTCACTGTCATCCAATTCTTTCATTTGCTCAGACTTGATAGCAATCTCACAATTTGTGAGCATTTGCGCATCTTCTCTGGTAGCAACACCCTCAAGTTCAGCCACAACAGCTTTACCTTGAAAACGCCACTGAGCAACCTTAACTTCACGCCAAACGCCTTGTTCTTTTATAAGCCAAGGCGAATAATCGAAAATACCTTCAACAGAATCGGTATAGGAAGTGATTTTTAGCCAACCTTTAATACCATGACTGGAGCCTAACTTTCCCAGTACAACTAGCTCTTGGTTACTACTCATCTATCTATACCTTATACGCAATTAAGCAACAGCTTTACGCGCGTCTTTGATCAGTTTTGCAACACGGTCAGATGTTGCAGCGCCAGTAGCAACCCAGTGCTCAACACGATCAAGATCTAAACGTAATGTTTCTTCTTGGCCACGAGCCAATGGATTGAAAAAACCTACACGTTCGATGAAACGACCGTCACGAGCATTGCGGCTATCAGCAACAACGATATTGTAAAATGGACGCTTTTTTGCGCCGCCACGAGCTAAACGAATGGTAACCATGCGTTTTATTCCTCTAATGATTTGCTAGAAGCAAAAATAAAAACTGGAACTCCGTGTTCGCAAAGAGTCCCAGAAAGAAAGCCGGAAGATTTTACCTGACTTTTGAACTAATGCAACCAAAACTGATGATTTTTAGCTCACCCGTTTTGTTGTAATAAAGTCAAAAATATAACCTAACCAACTGATTGAATTTAAAATTAACTAATTTAGCACTCGAAAGATGCTTATATTATCGGCCCGGAAACTTCATTCCAGGCGGTAACATTCCACCCATTCCACGCATCATCTTCTTCATTCCACCTTTTGCAGACATCTTTTTCATCATTTTCTGCATTTGGGTAAATTGCTTTAATAAGCGGTTTACATCTTGAATTTGAGTCCCCGAACCGCCAGCGATTCTACGTTTACGCGACCCTTTAATCAAATCTGGGTTTTTACGCTCTTTGGCGGTCATCGAATTTATGATGGCTTCCATTTGTCCAGTCATCTTACCGTCTTGAACCTGAGCTAATGCTTCTGGTGGCAATTGACCCACACCAGGAAGCTTCTCAAGCATGTTCATCATTCCCCCCATGTTTTTCATTTGCTGTAATTGCTCACGAAAATCTTCTAGGTCGAAACTGCCACCTGATTTTACTTTTGAAGCCAGTTTCATCGCTTTGTCTTTATCGACACCGCGTTCAACTTCTTCAATTAATGACAATACGTCACCCATACCGAGAATACGCGAAGCAATTCGGTCTGGGTGGAAAGGCTCTAATGCATCGGTTTTTTCACCAACACCTAAAAACTTAATCGGCTTACCGGTAATACTGCGGATAGATAAAGCAGCACCACCGCGAGCATCACCGTCAACTTTGGTTAAGATAACCCCCGTTAAAGGCAAAGCTTCATTAAATGCTTTAGCCGTGTTGGCCGCATCTTGCCCTGTCATGGCATCGACGACAAATAATGTCTCGATTGGGTTTACAGTAGCATGCAGCTGCTTGATTTCATCCATCATGGCTTCATCAACATGCAGACGACCTGCTGTATCGACAATGACCACATCAATGAATTTTAATTTTGCATAAGTGATTGCTGCTTTAGCAATATCAACTGGCTTTTGGCTCACATCAGACGGAAAGAATTCAACGTCGACTTCAGTCGCTAATGTTTCAAGTTGTTTGATTGCCGCAGGACGATAAACATCTGCACTGACCACAAGTACCGATTTTTTATGGCGTGTGCGTAAAAACTTACCTAATTTGGCAACCGAGGTCGTTTTACCTGCGCCTTGAAGACCCGCCATCATGATTACAGCTGGAGGAATGGCCGCGAGATCGAGGGCTTCATTCGCCTCGCCCATGGCTTTTTCAAGTTCGTTTTGAACAATTTTGATAAAAGCTTGCCCTGGGCTTAAGCTTTTTGACACCTCTTGACCCACAGCGCGTTCTTTTACGCTGTTAACGAAGTCTCTAACAACAGGTAAAGCGACATCCGCCTCAAGCAGCGCCATACGCACTTCACGCAGAGTTTCTTTAATGTTGTCTTCTGTTAAGCGACCACGGCCACTAATATTTTTTAGTGTGCGTGACAGTCTGTCAGATAAATTCTCAAACATTGAACGGCTCTTTTAAGCATAACAATAATTGCGCCCATTATACCCAAGCCACTCTAAATTACGATACTTGCAACGAGAAGAACTCAAACACTAGCCAATTTTGTACAAAATAATTATCGAAAACGCGATGAAACTGTTAAATTTTGGGTCTTAGGTCACTGCCATGTTAGGCCGTGATCATGTTAATCTAATACAAATAATGAAAAGGTCATGCTTTAATAGTATTGTTCATTACTCAGGCGCAGTTTTTTCAGCATTAACGACTAAGATAGGTTGATTCTAAATGGTTATTTTTTCCGCGGCAGCCATGCTTTTTTATTGTTTAGCATTGGTTTTAGTAACGAGCCGACTTTTTCATGTTGAAGGGCCTAATCGTAAGGCCGTTATGGTGGCTTCTGGTATTGCCGTCATCATGCACGGGTTTGCGCTTTCGAATGCAGTGTTTACCGTCGATGGACAAAACTTTAGTTTAACTAATGTGATCTCCTTGGTTAACTGGATTATTGCATTGACGTTCACTATCACAATGCCTCGGCTTAAAGTCATCATTGTTGTACCCGTTGTGTATGCCTGTTCAATTATCTCTGTAGCACTTCTATGGTTAGTGCCACCGCAGTTTATTACTCACTTTGAAATACACCCGGAGCTCCTAGCGCATGTAGTATTATCATTAATGGCCTACAGCGCATTGATGATAGCGGCTATGTACGCCATTCAACTGTTATTCATCCAGAATAAACTGAAGAAAAAACAGATGATGATGAGCCCTGCTATGCCGCCATTAATGACGGTAGAAAAACAGCTTTATCATCTAATCATTATTGGATTTATTTTACTGAGTTTATCGCTGGTAACCGGCTTTATCTTTTTAGAAGATATGTTCGGTGACGGTAAAGGGCACAAGGCCATATTATCAATAATCGCTTGGGTGGTTTACGCTGTTATGTTGTGGCAACAATATACTGTCGGCTGTAGGATCCGCACCGCAGTGATTTACAGCTTATCTGGCGCGAGTTTACTTTCACTTGCATATTTTGGTGCAAGGATTGTTAAGGAATTGATATTAAACTAATTTTAATTATTTTTAACGTGTATAGCCTAATCTATACAATTTAAAAATAACCGAGATAACTTGACTCTAACGGCCAATAATAAATAATGGCCGTTAAATTAATGACAATTTGGCCTTTAGGCCAATTTCACACTACTTCATGGGGCCCCTTTTTTGGACGCTATATCTACCAGCGCACTCCTTATTTTCCTTTTGGTTTTAATCGTGATTTCTGCTTATTTTTCGGGTTCAGAAACCGCAATGATGAGCCTCAACCGATACCGCTTACGACACCTTGCATCCAATGACCATAAAGGCGCTATACGAGCCTTAAAGTTACTCGATCGCCCTGATAGGCTTATTGGGCTTATCCTAATCGGTAATAACCTGGTCAACATCCTTGCCTCAGCCATTGCCACTATTATTGGTATGCGCTTGTTTGGTGATATGGGTGTTGCGATTGCTACAGGTGTACTCACCATTGTGGTGTTAGTGTTTGCTGAAGTTACTCCTAAAACATTTGCCGCCTTACATCCTGAGCGCATTGCCTTCCCATCTAGTATTTTATTAGGTTGGCTATTAATTTTATTGTCGCCTTTTGTTAAAGCAATCAATTTAATTACGTCACTGTTTTTACGCTTGATGGGCATCAAAACCGTCAAAACAAGTGATGCATTAAGCCAAGAAGAGCTGCGCACTGTTGTTCATGAAGCGGGAGCCTTAATCCCACAGCGTCACCAAGAGATGTTACTGTCAATTTTGGATTTAGAAAAAGTCACAGTCGAAGACATCATGATTTCACGTTCAGATATTTACGCAATTAACGTTAATGATGATTTCAGATTAATTAATAAGCTCGTGGTTCAAAGTCCTCATACTAGAGTATTGGTGTATCGCGATAATATTGATGATGCCGTTGGCTTCATTCATTTGCGTGATGCATTACGCTTGCAATCAAAACAGCAATTCAGTAAATCATCATTATTACGCGCAGTAAAAGAGTTGTACTTCATTCCAGAGGGCACCCCACTAAACGTCCAGTTGACTAATTTCCAACAAAATAAAGAGCGTATTGGCTTAGTTGTTGATGAGTATGGTGATATTCAGGGATTAGTGACATTAGAAGATATTCTGGAAGAGATTGTTGGCGATTTCACCACCTCAATGATGACCACTGCCAGTGAAGACATTAATATTCAGCAAGATGGTAGTTTCTTAATTGATGCCACGATTAACATTCGAGACCTGAATAAAGAAATGAAATGGAACCTACCCATAGATGGTCCTAAAACATTAAACGGTTTAATCATTGAGTTTCTTGAAGATATCCCTGCTGTAAACACCAGTTTGCGTATCGTTGATTACCAAATAGAAGTCATCGATGTGGCGGATAACATGATTAAGACTGTCAGAGTGTTACCGACTAATTTAGAGTTAATTGAAGATACTGAGTAAACTCCAATCGATAAAAAAGGCGCTATTAGCGCCTTTTTTATGACCATTAATTCATCCACATTAGTTGGAAAGTTTAGCTTCTAATGCTCGGCGCTTTTCACGTGCAATGGGAGTGATTTGTGCCGCTAAGTCTTTTTCTAAACCCATCATAAAATATAGCTCTGCCATTAAAAAAAATGGCCCTATCAGAAGTTGATTAAGATCATCCATAAAAGCAGGCTTAGCTTTTTCATAATGATGACCAATAAACTGCATCACCCAGCCGATAACAAAAATACTGATGGCAATAATAAACGGGTGTGAAGTATGAACAACCTGCTCACTGGTGTATAGCACAGGCAGAATAAATAACACTAAACCAAGCGCCAGTCGCATGTGAAGCGCCATGTAATAGCCCAACACCAACACTGTTAATATCATCGCTACACTGATTTGATAATCTTGCCAGTCAAAACGAATGGTCCCCAGCATTAAAAATGCTGACCAAATAATCATCGGAACGCCAATAAAGTGGGTTTTAATATTTTGCGGATTTAAATGCACACTTTTGTAAGTTGAAAGTTGTTCTACTGCAGATTTCATTTTAAGTCTCTTTAATTGTTGTTATCTTGTTAATTTACTCCAATTAGGCCGATTTTAAAAGACCACAAAAAAAGGCGCTAATGCGCCTTTGATAAATCATTTAATGTTGTGACATCAACTTTCTAATACCACAGTGGCTACTGCATAATGTTGTTCATCGGCAATACTGATAAACCCACAGCGACCGCTTAACTGTTCTAGTCTTGCTAATGCACCATCAGTAAAGCGGATTAGAGGCGCACCGTTAGCATCATTATCGATATGAATATGTTGAAACGACACTCCTCTGCCTATTCCGGTACCTAACGCTTTGGCAGCGGCTTCTTTGGCTGCAAAACGTTTAGCTAGAAATCGCTCAGGCTGCTTTGATTGCAAGTAAGTCGCAAGCTCAGACTCTGTAAGCACTCTTTTGGCTAATCTATCACCAAGGCGCTGTCGTTGCTCACCGATGCGGGCAATCTCAACAATATCTGTGCCGATACCAACAATTGCCATTACTCGCCTCTGCGGCCTGCAAGCATGAGTTGCTTCATATCTCTAACGGCAGTATCTAAACCATCAATAGCGGCTCTGGCAATCACAGCATGACCAATATTAAGCTCATAAAGCTCAGGAATAGCCGCGATGGCCTTAACATTGTGATAATGCAAACCGTGTCCCGCATTAACCACTAAACCTTTACTGTGAGCATATTGTGCCATTTCAGTAATACGCGCTAACTCGTCAGCCTGCTCAGCATCAGTGATCGCATCAGCATAACAACCGGTATGGATCTCAATGTAAGGTGCGCCGGATAAAACTGCTGCATCAATTTGCGTTTTGTCGGCATCAATAAACAATGACACTTTAATACCTTCTGCAGCCAAACGAGTGACGGCTGAGCGGATCTTCTCTAACTGACCAGCAACATCAAGGCCACCTTCAGTTGTGAGCTCTTCGCGTTTCTCTGGGACTAAACAGGCATAAGCTGGTTTTATATCACAAGCGATGGCAATCATTTCTTCAGTGACGGCAAACTCGAAGTTCATTCTGGTCTTCAATGTTTTTGCCAATAAATACACATCGCGGTCTTGAATATGGCGACGATCTTCACGTAAATGTATGGTGATCCCATCGGCGCCAGCATGTTCTGCTACTGCCGCTGCGTGAACAGGATCGGGGTAATGAGTACCGCGAGCTTGGCGCAATGTCGCGATATGATCGATGTTAATGCCTAATAGTATTCCGCTCACATCGAGCTCCTTAACGTAATAAATAACACAATAATGACTTATGCTTACCAAGCTTTATATACGGTTCAGACCGTGCTTGGTTCACGTATTAAATCTAAAAAAACATTATACTAATCCGTTTTTTTAGTGAATAACTGTCTGCTTAATAACGGTTTATTACCCAATAATGGCGTAAGTAAATAACGCATTAATCCTTTGGCTTGATTAAACTGTTCAGGTTGTAACTCTTGCGATGCCAATGCTAGCAACATGGCCCCCGATAAACTGCCTTTGCCATGAGTAAAATGACTCTCTTGGCTTGTTAAAATAGGTATAAAGCCACTCTGGGCAATAAATCGATAGTGACAATTATTATCGAGTAAATCACCTTGTGTATCATAGGCAAGAGAAGGCAGCGCACCTAACTCTAATAACAGTGCCATTTCGAAATAACGCAGGTGACTTGAGCAAAACTGTTTAGCTAATGCGAGTAATGCGCGGTGGTAATCTAAAAATATCCCTTCAGCTTGGTGCTCCACGGACAATAGACGAACTAATAATTCATTTAAATAGAAACCTGAATAAAGACTATTACCGCTTAAGGGCATCGCGGGAGCTGCAGACTCAATTTGGGTAATGTTTTTTAACCCTAAATTTTTGGACTCAGATTTGGTGCTAAACTGGATTATGAGTGGTTGAAAAGGTTGTAATATGCTTTTAATCGACCGTTTACCCGAGCCAACTCGAGTGATGGCATCAACGCGCCCTTCGCCCTCAATCAGCAAATTAACAATCACGCTCGATTCGCGAAATTGTCGATGATGAAGCACATAGCCACGTTTCATAGTGGCCATTTCTATACACTAATAATCAATAACGCTAAAGTCGATTTAGTTATCGCCATAGCCTAAACTTCTCAATGCACGTTCATCATCAGCCCAACCTGATTTGACTTTTACCCATACTTCAAGGAAAACTTTATTCTCAAATAGGGTTTCCATATCTAATCTGGCTTGAGTCGCAATCGTCCGAATACGTTCGACTTTATTACCAATAACCATGCGTTTTTGGCCTTCACGTTCGACTAAAATTAACGCATTAATTTGGTAAACACCATTCTCCATCATTTTAAACTGTTCAATTTCTACAGTCGCATCATATGGAAGCTCGTCGCCTAAAAAGCGCATCAGCTTTTCGCGAACAATTTCAGATGCCATAAAACGTTGTGAGCGATCTGTCACATAATCTTCAGGGAAGTAAAATGGTGCTTCAGGTAACGACTCGCGCGCCATATCCAAAATGCGTTGTACATTAGTACCTTTACTGGCCGATATTGGCAAAATCTCATCAAAATCAAATTTTTGTGCTAATTGATTGAGGTAAGGAAATAATGCTTCTTTATCTTTAATATTATCGACTTTATTGATAGCCAAGATGATTTTACGAGCATCATTACGATGTTGTAGCTTTTGTAATACCATCTCATCATCAGCAGTCCATGTCATACCATCAACCACAAAAATAACCATAGCAACATCAGCTAAAGAACTGGCAGCTGCACGATTCATTAGGCGGTTAATCGCACGTTTTTCTTCAATGTGCAGACCTGGGGTATCAATAAATATAATTTGGCTTGGGCCATCGGTATGAATACCCATGATCCGGTGACGAGTCGTTTGCGGTTTCTTTGAGGTAATACTCACCTTTTGACCAAGTAACTTGTTCAAAAGTGTTGATTTACCCACATTTGGGCGACCAACAATAGCCACCATGCCACAATAAGTCACATCGTATTTGGCAGTGGCGACAGGCGCTGCTTGGTTCATCCTTGCTAGCAGTTCATCTAAGCTAGGTTCTTGATTATCACCTGCTGGCAAGTCTGTTTTCTTGGTCATTTATTCAGTAACTCCAATACCTGAGCAGCGGCAAGCTGTTCAGCTTTTCTTCTTGAACTTGCCACACCGGTGACAACTTTATCTAATTCACTAATGCTACATTCTACAGTAAAGGTTTGATCATGCGCTTCGCCTTCTACCGCGACAACTTGGTAATCGGGCAATGGCTTTTTAAAACCTTGCAAATATTCTTGTAAAATAGTCTTGGGATCTTTTTGATTAATGCCCGGCTTTATCTCAGCTAAACGCTCTCGATACCATGATAATAATAGCTTACGGCACACTTCAATGTCGGCATCGAGGTAGACAGCACCAATAATAGCTTCTACTGCATCGGCTAAAATCGATTCGCGTCTAAATCCACCGCTTTTAAGTTCTCCAGGGCCGAGATATAAATAATCCCCTAATTTGAATTCTTTGGCGATGATAGTCAGCGTATCGCCTTTGACTAAGGTCGCACGCATACGACTTAAATCGCCTTCAGTTGCCTTTGGAAACTGATGATATAAGGCATCTGAAATGACTATCGATAAAATCGAATCACCTAAAAACTCTAAACGCTCATTATGTTTATTTGCTGCGCTACGATGAGTTAATGCCTGGATAAGTAATTCAATATTATTAAATTCATAACCTAAAGTACGGCACAAACGCGGCAAATTTTTAATGGGTTCCATCAATGTATTCCACCTACTCTATCAAAACGTACACCGGTTGGTACCCATGTAGGTAACATATCACTCGGCTGACGATCAAATTCAAAACTAATCCAAATTGCTACGGCTTTACCTACAAGATTCTCTTCCGGTACAAAGCCCCAAAAACGGCTGTCGGTACTGTTATCACGATTATCGCCCATGGCAAAATACATTCCCTTAGGCACAACAAACTCACCGGCAGGAAGGCCTGCTTGAGGATAAAAGTGCTGTCTAAAATCAGGTCGTGACGGATCGATTAATATATCGTGTTTAACATCGCCAAGTTGTTCAGTCGAACGAATTAATGGCACGCCATTATGGCTAAACTCTCCACGATTAATTTCGACATGTTCAATCGTTTTAGCCGCAGGACAGTCAACTTGGCTATCACATGCCTCTTGGATCATAAGCTGCTTATTTCGATAGAAAATTTTGTCTCCTGGCAGGCCAACTACACGCTTTATGTAGTCAATCTTTGGATTTTCAGGATATTTGAATACAAATACATCACCACGTTCAGGCTCACCAGTTTCAACCAACTTACTGCGCCATACCGGATCACGTAATCCGTAACTAAACTTTTCAACCAAAATAAAGTCACCGACCAAGAGTGTCGGCATCATAGAGCCAGAAGGAATTTGAAATGGCTCATAAATAAATGAGCGCAGAATCATGACAAAGGCGATGACAGGAAAAATAGAATGCGCCGTTTCAACTAGCACAGGCTCACGAATGATTTTATCGATAGCGTCTGCGCTTAACTGGGTTGAGTTAGCTTGTGCTGCTAATAAGTTTTCACGGCGTTTAGGCGCGAAAAAAACCACATCAATTAACCAAATAAGACCGCTGACCAAGGTTACGAGCACTAAAATAAGCGAAAAATAGGCTGCCATTACTGATTTATCTCCTGCTGGGTGTGTTGGATCCATATGGCTTGAGCAAAGCTCAGAATAACTCAATCCAGTATGGTGATTAACGAATAAACATTCACCCAGTTGAGTGTTACAAAATATATAGTAAAAATAACGATAACGCCGCAATATGCGGCGTTATTCTGCACATAAACTCGATTAATTATTATTAATCGTTTAGCTTCAGTACCGCTAAAAATGCCTCTTGTGGCACCTCAACGTTACCCACTTGCTTCATGCGTTTTTTACCTTCTTTCTGCTTGTTAAGCAGTTTCTTCTTACGTGAAACGTCACCACCATAACACTTAGCGGTCACATCTTTACGTAATGCTTTAATGCTTGAACGAGCAATAATCTGACTGCCAACAGCAGCCTGAATCGCAATATCGAACATCTGGCGAGGGATTAATTCTTTCATCTTCTCAACCAAAGCCAAGCCGCGATGACGAATGTTACTGCGGTGAATAATCATCGCAAGTGCATCAACTCTGTCGCCATTGATTAATATGTCTAGGCGTACCATGTCCGCTGGATCGAAGCGAATAAAGTTATACTCTAATGAAGCATAACCCCGGCTCGTAGACTTAAGACGGTCAAAGAAGTCCATTACCACTTCAGCCATAGGCAAATGATAGGTCACGGCCACTTGATTACCGTGATACACCATGTTGGTTTGCGAACCACGCTTTTCAATACACAAGGTAATCACGTTACCTAGGTATTCTTTAGGCACTAAAATATTGGCTTCAACAATCGGTTCACGAATTTCCTGGATGTTATTCAGCGCAGGTAATCCTGATGGATTATCAACATAAATAGTATCACCGTTATTCATGATAACTTCGTAAACCACTGTCGGCGCTGTAGTGATCAAATCGAGATTATATTCACGCTCTAAGCGCTCCTGAACAATCTCCATGTGCAGTAAACCGAGGTAACCAATGCGGAAACCAAAGCCTAACGCTGAAGATGTTTCAGGTTCAAAAAACAGTGATGCATCATTTAAGCTAAGCTTGTTCAATGCATCGCGGAAGCTTTCATACTCATCAGTCGAAATCGGGAATACACCAGCATAAACCTGGGGCTTAACTCGCTTAAAACCGGGTAATGGTTTGTCTGCGCCATGCTTTGCATGAGTTAACGTATCGCCAACTGGTGCACCATGAATTTCTTTAATACCAGAAATAACATAACCCACTTCACCGGCTCGAAGCTCTGCTTTGTCTTTTTCTTTTGGAGTAAAAATACCAACACGATCAGCGTTATAGTTTTGTCCGGTGGACATCACTTTGAATTTTTCGCCTTTTTTAAGAATGCCATTCTTAATACGAACTAACGACACCACACCAAGGTAAGCGTCAAACCATGAGTCAATAATCAAGGCTTGTAAAGGCGCAGATTCATCACCCACTGGAGGAGGAATTTTTGCAATAATTTCTTCAAGGACTAAATCAACACCGATACCTGTCTTTGCAGAACAGCGCACCGCATCCATGGCATCAATACCAACGATGTCTTCAATCTCTGCAGCGACACGATCGGGCTCAGCCTGAGGCAAGTCAATTTTGTTGAGTACTGGGACAACGTCCAAATTCATTTCTAGTGCAGTATAACAGTTTGCTAATGTCTGAGCTTCTACGCCTTGACCTGCATCAACCACTAATAATGCACCTTCACATGCTGCCAAAGAACGTGAAACTTCATAAGAAAAGTCTACGTGTCCTGGGGTATCAATGAAGTTGAGTAAATAAGTGTTACCATCTTTTGCATGGTAATCTAAGGTGACACTTTGGGCTTTAATCGTAATGCCACGCTCACGTTCTAGATCCATTGAATCTAAAACCTGTGCAGCCATTTCACGGTCAGTTAAGCCGCCACATACCTGGATCAGGCGATCGGATAAAGTTGATTTACCATGGTCGATATGGGCAATAATCGAGAAGTTTCTAATGTGTTTCATTATGCTGCAATGACTACTACTAAATATGATGAAAATCGAGGTGGCAAATTGTACCTGATTAGGGGGTTAATACCAATCAGATTAAACAATAGTATCTATTTTGGTGTAATTGTTGGCCATAAGATGCTGTTTTCAAGCATTGGCTAATGAGTTTACGGACTCAATCAGTCAGTACAAGATGCACCACAGGCTAATAAGTTATCCTTAATAATAACTAGTGGCTCGCACTAATAATGCCCACTTCTTGCCCCAAATAGGCAATGATAACGGGTGTAGCTTGTGCTTCAAGTTGCGCGGCGAAGTGTTTACCAATAAACCAAGCAACCAATGCTCCTAATGCACCAAAAACCATAGCAAAACCATTAGTACTCAATCCTAGGCCAGCGGCTAACATTTGCCCCACTAATGCAGATAGAAACAATCCTAGTAACGGCAATAAATACACTAATGCAGCCGCTTTAATGATAACGCTTTCAGGTAAGCCTATTTTAAGTAAATCACCCTTATGGCAAGGTTTATCACTTGGCAATGAAAAACGTTGCGTTTGAACAGAAAAAGCTTTTGCAATGGTTGATGTGCCACAATTCTCACTGCTAGCGCAATGATTACAGGCACTTTTCAACTCAACTTCAACTGTTGCCCAACCTTGTTGATAATCAACCACTCGGGCAATTTCTTCCATCATAGTCGGTGCCGTTGATTCGGATATTTTACTCGTCATTTTACACACTCAACCGATAAATAATGGAGTAATTTTAGCACAATGCGGCGCAATGACTAAGCAAGTTTACCACTAAGCTATATCATTGATAACGCTCTGCTGGCCCTGAAAACACATAAGCCGTGATACAAGAAGCTCTTGTCACGGCTTATGGTTCAATAAAGCATAAGGGTTACTTTAATACTAAACTATTAGCAATTTTATCTAAGGTTTCTGAAGGCACCTTACCAATAGCCACGACCTCAAGAGTACCTACTTTTACCACTACCATTGATAAGCCATTACGAATAAGTAATTCATTAGGCATAGGGTTTTCTCCTGCACGGGCAACATACACTGAAATATTAGCTAAACCATCAGTTAATGCAATATATTCAACAGGTTCATGAATACCAATTAAACGATGATGATCGCGAACAACCACGTCAAAACCTTCAGGTAACCAAGTAAATTGCCAATTTTTGCCATCAGTGCGTTCAGCTTGATTCATCACTGCTGGCCACTCTTGCTTGGCGGCTTCAATTAAAATATTTGCTGGTTCAGTTAACTCAATAAGTTCAATAACCATGGTTTGTTCAAGCAATTGTTTGTCTTTATTGAGGGTGTCAAAACGTAATGGCAGGTAGGTATCCATATCGATCCACACTTGCGCATCATAACGGTTATCGTCATTAGCCAATAAACGGATCATCTGCCCTGGACGTCCAGCTATACGAGCGCGACCGCCAATAACAAATTGATAGCCTTTTTCGAGTTGATTTAAATCTCCCGCCAACGCCGCAGGCCAAATACCCTGTATGCGAGGAGCCAAAACACTGTAAGCCGGCTGGTCATGTTCTATAAACGTAACTCGATTATCAACTCGTACAGCATTTTTAGGTGAGCCATTGAGGTACTCAAGTAAAGCAACTTCTTTGTTGTCGACAATGCCATGAATATAGACGAGCGGACGAATATGGTCAGCTTGTAGCTGAATAATTGAGGTTTTATATTGTTTATCGTGCATCGCTTGGCTCATGTTATTAAGCCAAGCTTTAGCAGATAAATCTTCTTCAGCGTGTGTTGGAAAGGTTAACGCTAATAGTGCTAGCAGGATAAGGCGCAAGCTAACTCCTAACAAAGTAAGACGTAAGATAAGGTTTATTCCAATTTATTATGGATTTACCGTAGCATCTTGCACGCTATTGTTATCAACAGCAACACCTGGATTTAAGCGTTGTTGCAACATGTGATCTTGAATATAAGCATTAATCCGGCGACGCTGTTCAATCACTTGCTCGTTGGAATAGCTTTGCTGATTTTGTGCTGCACCAGTCTGATAACTTACCGGAGATACACTACCCACTAAAGGACGTGTCATTAACACTGGTAATGGCGATTCTGCATCATTGCTTTGGTTATAATTTTGCACACCAACAATCGCCACCATAGCGACAGTTGCAGCAATAGCATATTGGCCAAACTGCTTGAAAAATGGCACTACATTGGAAGCAGTAGTTCGCTGTTGGTCAACTTCAGTTGATTTGGCTTGAGGCGCGATAATTGTTGGCTCAAGCTCAATCGCTGCAGTGATGCTGGCAAAAAGGTCTAAGTCAATGGTCGCAGGCAGTTCGCCGCGCATTGCATCGCCTATCATATGATAGCGTTGCCATTCATCATGTGAATCAACATCAGCAGAAAGCTGTGCCAATGTTTTATCATCGACTTCACCATCAACTGCTGCAGATACCCATTCTTGACTTGATTTAAGCATTATTCACCTATCTAAGGTTAAGGCTGTTACTTTTCCAGCAAAGGCTGGAGCTGTTTGTCGATTGCTTCTCGAGCACGAAAGATACGCGATCTAACTGTGCCTACTGGGCAATCCATTATATTGGCAATATCTTCATAACTCATGCCGTCTAGCTCTCTGAGCGATATGGCCATTTTTAATTCTTCAGGCAGAGTGTCGAGCGTGTTAAAGATCACTTTACTCATTTGATCTTTCATTAATAATTGCTCTGGTGATGCAAACTCTTTAAGTGCATCACTGCCTTCATAATATTCTGCATCTTCTATATCAACATCGTTTGCAGGTGCTCTGCGCCCTTGCGATGTAAGATGGTTTTTTGCGGTGTTTACCGCAATACGGTACAACCAAGTATAAAATGCACTTTCACCACGAAAGTTTGCTAAAGCTCTGTAAGCTTTAATAAAGGCTTCTTGTGTCACGTCCGCCACGTCCGCTTGATTGCGAACATACCTGGAAATCAAACTCATCACTTTATTTTGATACTTTAGCACTAACAGGTTAAATGCGTTTTTATCGCCTTGCTGTACTCGTTCAACTAATTGTTGATCACTATATTGTCCACTCATCCGAGCCGACTACTCCTAATCTGTAATACTGATTTCTCAGTCGCTCGAATCCTGTTCATATAAGTAGACCTACCAATATGAAGAAAGTTCGATTTTGAATTAAAAAAAGTTAATTTATTTCACTTATCAATAAAATATCTAAGCAAAATCACAATAAAACCCGCTGTAAAAGTACCCTACTTAGGTTATTTGATTTACTATAATAAAACCACTAAGCCACACCATGATACCTGATGAAACAAGCAGTTGAACACCAATGTGACATTTTGATCATCGGCAGCGGAGCTGCTGGACTAACTTTAGCGCTACATCTTGCTGAAAAATCAAAAGTAATTCTTCTTTCTAAAGGCCCGTTATCAGAAGGGTCCACGCTATATGCTCAAGGTGGAATAGCCTCCGTTTTTGATGAAGGCGACACAATTGAGTCACATGTCAACGATACGTTAATCGCTGGTGCCGGATTATGCGATAAATCGGTTGTGACATACACCGCAGAAAACGCCAAAAGCGCAATGCAATGGTTAATAAATTGTGGGGTGGCATTTGATAAAGAAGAAACTTTAGCAGGAGTCGATAATAGCGCGGCACCTTATCACCTTACCCGTGAGGGCGGGCATAGCCATAGACGAATTCTACACTCAGCTGATGCAACCGGTAAAGCAGTACAAACCACATTACAAGAACGAGCCATGGCTCACCCAAACATACAAGTATTAGAACGTTACAATGCGATCGACTTAATCACCACTCGTAAATTACATCGACCGGGTAACCGTGTACTTGGCGCTTATGTGTGGAATCGAGATGAGGAGCATGTTGAAACCGTTAAGGCAAAATTTGTGGCCTTAGCAACCGGCGGCAGTTCTAAAGTTTATCAATACACTTCCAACCCTGATATTGCCAGTGGCGATGGTATTGCTATGGCTTGGCGTGCGGGTTGCCGCATCGCAAACATGGAATTTAATCAATTTCACCCAACGTGTTTATTTCACCCTAACGCGCGAAATTTCTTATTAACCGAAGCATTACGTGGTGAAGGGGCATATTTACGCCGCCCAGACGGTAGCCGCTTTATGCCTGACTTCGATGAACGCGGAGAGCTTGCCCCTCGTGATATTGTCGCCCGCGCAATCGATTATGAAATGAAACGCTTAGGCGCAGACTGTGTTTATCTAGACATCAGCCATAAACCTGCTGATTTTATCATTAAGCATTTCCCCACCATTTATCAACGTTGCCTAGAATTAGGTATTGATATTACTCAAGATCCGATCCCTGCAGTGCCTGCAGCACATTATACCTGCGGTGGTGTGATGACGGATCTTCATGGTCAAACTGACATTAATGGCTTATACGCTATTGGCGAAGTGGCTTACACTGGCTTACACGGCGCTAACCGATTGGCGAGTAATTCGTTACTTGAGTGTTTAGTCTTTGCGCGGGCAGCATCACAGGATATAGAGGGACTGTTACATAAAATTCCAATGCCTTGTCCATTGCCTGTGTGGGATGAAAGTCAAGTCAGTAACTCAGATGAAGAAGTGGTCATTGCCCACAACTGGCATGAACTGCGGTTATTTATGTGGGATTACGTCGGTATTGTGAGAACTGATAAACGATTGGAGCGAGCGCTCAGAAGATGTTTAATGCTGCAACAAGAAATTGAAGAGTATTATTCAAATTTCCGTGTCAGCAACAATTTGTTAGAGTTGCGTAACTTAGTCCAGGTTGCAGAGTTGATTATTCGATGCGCGATGGAGCGAAAAGAGAGTCGAGGACTTCACTATAATATTGATTATCCTGAACAAGTCGACAATCCTAAACCTACTATCTTACAACCTAATCGTTAATCATTATCGGACGATTTACGCTTAAATAAGCTCATTGATGGCTCAATAATAGACGGCACAGATCACGATACGCTGTGTCGTCTAACATATCACTCCACACCAGTAATAACCGCTGCTCTCCAGATTTACTCACCTGTAAAAAAATAATGCACACTAGTGGGCAAATGAACGCTTTTTTGCTTAGGTTGATATTACTCGCTTGTACACCAGTACCGTATAATAGAGTACCAGCCCTCTTATTTCCCAAAGAAAATAAACAACGCCAATGAGACAATCTGCGCCATTCAACAACAAAAATAAGCATTACTACAATAAAAAGTAATGTTTGGATAATGTGGTATATCAGGGAGGAATAACTGGGCCAAGCCAAAAAGCTACTTAAAATAACGGCAAAAAATACTGTTAACCCAGCACGCTGTAAAAACGAAGCACTCAACGCAAATTGCTGCATATGAGTGCTAGTATTAGACGACGAAACGGCTATTGAATTAAGGTGCTGGTCTTCCACGGACTTTTATTATCATATCGGCTAACAATGGATCTTGGCATTGTTCATGCCCCATAAACCAAGCAAATAACTCTGGGTCTTCACACTCTAATAGACGAATAAAGGTATTTTTATCATCATCGGTCATTGCTTCATATTGAGTTTCGACAAAAGGTTGAAACAAGATATCTAATTCTAACATTCCGCGACGACATGCCCAGCGGACACGAGCTATATTCATTAATTCCAACACAAATCTCCTGATGTCTGTATCACAAGTTAGCTTATACGGTTCTCAAAATCTTGTACTTGTTTATCTCGTCCAGCAAATAATTCTCCAAAATCCGTTGCTAATAATGATTTTACCGCGGGATGTTGGATCATTCGCTCAGCGAACATCACATGGTATTCTTCTTTGATGTCAGTTGTTTCACCAAGCAATACCATACCTTGTGACAGTATATCATGACGATAAATAGACGGTGCGACAAAAATACCGCGATTAAAGTAACCAAATGCTTTCATCATTTCGGCATCGTCAAATTCTCCCAAAATACTGACATTAAGATTTTTTTCTGCAAACCAACCGTGTAACTGTTGTCCTAATGAGGTTCGTTTACCTGGGATTAATAATTTACTCTGCTCAAGACAAGCAGGAAAAGGCGTAGAGATAGACTCCGCAGAAAAAAAGCTCACACCACACTCGCCTAACTTTTTCGACAAAATCTCAGGATACTTCAACGAGCCTCCGGCACAATCCGATACAATGATATCCAGCTTATGCTCACGTAAACGTTCAATAAGGCTATCGTGAGTTGACTCATAACAGGCTAAATGTACAGACCCATCGGCAGGAATAACGGTTAATAACACACGGCTCACGAGGGCTTTAGATAATGCATCCGCCACTCCGACCTCGAACAACAAGGAGTCATCTTTTTGATAATTTAAGATATCAAGCATTTCATAGCTAAGACTAAACATCTTATCAGCATAACGAAAGACCAGTTCTCCTAACTCAGTAGCCTCTAAATTGCGCCCTACACGTTTAAACACAGCGCCCTTTAACCTTTCCTCCAATGAACGGATCTGCCCGGTAATGGTTTGAGGTGCAAGACATAATACTTGAGCGGCTTTGGTTACAGAGCCTTTCTTTTGTACCATCCAAAAATAATATAAATGATTATAATTTAAATGCTGCATATCAATTACTAACCCTACAAAAATCACTACAGCTACTATAGCAAATAAACACTTAACTGCGCTGTTGATTAATTGATAGTAGCTGGGCTGTATATCTTAGGTGGTTAACGTGGGTTAGAGAAAACGCGTTAGTGGTTTATTTAACTTAAACTAAGGATAAGATATGACAATACAATAATAAAAATCATAGTCTTAGCTACCATCAAACTTGTCACTCGTTTTCCTACAAGCGAATTGATGCTTCCAATAGCAAATTTATTACTCGTTAATTCAACGCAATGAGCAAGGCAAAGGGCTATTTTAGCGTGGTTTGCCATCTCAAATTCAGGTGATTTAACCCTGCAGTCTAAATCTTAAAAACACAGGATCTAAAAAGCTAATCCGCCATAACAAACGGTTGCTACATTCATCATCAAAAATCAACAGTTCCTGAACCACTAGATTAATTCATCTGAATGATTAGCCAAAAATCAAGCATAAAAAACGCAGCCCAAGGGCTGCGTTAATCTATTGACCAAATTACTGACTGCGGCGACAATCCATTAAACTCGTGATCACTGATTCCAGCTCATCACTGTTACTGACATTGTTTAACGACACCTGCTCAGTAAGTGCTGAGACAACTTCAGATTTTACGATTATGTGGCTAGAGCAATAATTCACATTCGCTGTTTGATAACGTTTCCCCGCTCGGTATTTCAATGCTCTTGATTCATAATCATTGGGATCAATTCGTTTCTTAGCCAGTTCATCTTGAAACATTAATGCTCCATCCACAACGCCTTCCAAATAACTTTGGCAAGTGGGTGAGTCAGATGATTCAAGACAAACATTAAATGATTCCGCCGATACAGGAATAGCTAGACTGCTCACGAGTATTCCCAAGGTTAATGTATTGAATTTCATGATTTCCCTCCATTTTTAGGCAGTACCTTGGCTAACCAAAAATAACCAATCACAGCCGCAAATAACGATCCAGTTAAAATACCGAGCCTTGCATAATCACCAAACGCAGCGGGTGAATTCTCAAATGCCAGTGAAGCAATAAACACCGACATGGTAAATCCAATACCACACATAACCGCAACAGGGATGATATGCCTCCAGCCAATGCCTGGTGGTAACTCAGCTAATTTAAGTTTTACTGCTAAATAACTAAATAGCAGCACTCCAATAGGCTTACCTAACAACAGACCCATGATGATACCTAGGGTGATAGGTTCAGCAAATGTATCCAATGACATATTGGTTAATGATAAACCAGCATTAGCAAAAGCAAACACCGGCAAAATCATAAAGGTGCTCCATGGGTGTAACTTGTGCTCTAAATGCTCAGACGGTGAAGAGCCATCTTTAGCACGTAAAGGGATACAAAATGCGATAATCACACCGGCCAAAGTCGCATGCACGCCAGATTTCAATACCGCAACCCACAAAATAAAGCCCAGTAATCCATAAGGTAGAATCGAACTGACCCCTTTTCTATTCAACGCGACCATTAGCACGATTGATATCGCCGCAATCACTAAACTAAGCATTGATAAATCGGTACTGTAGAACAGCGCAATAATCACAATCACGCCAAGATCATCAATAATCGCTAACGCCAGCAAAAATACCTTTAAGGCCACCGGAACCCGACTACCCAGCAGTGCCATAATGCCTAGCGCAAAGGCAATGTCAGTTGCCGCAGGGATGGCCCAGCCAACCTGAGTTTCAGGGTTAGAGTAGTTAAATGCTAAGTAAAATAACGCAGGAAAAACCATGCCACCAATAGCAGCAAAGCTGGGTAAGGATGCTTTTGCGACACTAGACAATGCTCCTTCCAGTAATTCACGCTTCACTTCTAAGCCGATTAATAAAAAGAACAATGCCATCAAACCATCATTAATCCACAGTAAAAGTGGCTTATCGATATTAAGATCACCTACCCTAAACTGGACTTCAGTGGCTAAGAAATCTTGATATATCCCAGCTAATGGTGAATTGGCAAGAATCATCGCCAAAGCCACGGCGATCATCAGTAAAATCCCACCGGCAGACTCTTGGCTTAAAAAGTTTTTAATTGCACGTTCCATATAACACTCCAAAAAAAACAATAAGATAAGTCTATCTGAATCATTGAAACTATAATAATCGCTTGTTTCTTGATATTAACTCGGTATTTCCGAGGTATCAAGCGGTAACAAGTCTGCTTTATACTTTATTCGAGTTATGCTGACACTGTGAAGCATAGCGTAGATTGGGTCTTTTTCTACAGATTAGAACGTGTTAATTAACCTTGGTTTGGGTATAATCTCGAAAAGGAAAAAGGATTAAACAGATGAAACAATATCTAGATTTGTGCCAGCGTATTGTCGATGAAGGCGAATGGGTCAATAATGCTCGCACTAACAAAAAATGCCTCACCGTCATTAATGCCGATCTTGTTTATGACGTTGCAAATAATCAATTTCCATTAGTGACTACACGTAAAAGTTTCTGGAAATCGGCCATTGCAGAAATCCTTGGCTATTTACGCGGTTATCAAAATGCTGCTGATTTTAGATCATTAGGCACCAAAACATGGGATGCCAATGCCAATGAAAACCAAGCTTGGTTAGATAACCCAAACCGTAAAGGTCACGACGATATGGGGCTGATTTATGGAGCCTTGGGGCGTGCTTTTCCAAAAGCGGGTGGTGGCCAAGTCGATTTACTGCAACAAATTGTTGATGACTTAACTAACGGTATCGATAATCGCGGTGAGATTTTAACCTTCTATCATCCAGGCGCATTTGACTTAGGTTGCTTACGTCCATGTATGTACGAGCATCACTTTTCATTACTTGGTGATACCTTATATCTCAATAGCACCCAAAGAAGTTGTGATGTTCCATTAGGATTGAACTTCAATATGGTACAGGTTTACGTATTGCTGGCATTAATGGCACAAATAACGGGCCACAAACCTGGTAAGGCGTACCATAAAATTGTCAACGCTCATATATACGAAGATCAGCTTGAACCCATGCGCGATATTCAGCTAAAACGTGAGCCTTTTGCCTCACCTAAATTAATCATTAATCCACAGATTAAAACCTTAAAAGACATTGAAACTTGGGTGACCTTGGATGATTTTAGTGTAGAAGATTATCAGCATCACGACGCGATTAAATATCCTTTCGCCGTATAATCTGCTTTCGCTCATAACAAAAATGGCGTTGTTCAAGTATTTGAACAACGCCATTTTTGTTATTGTTTAGGCTTAACTCGTTAGTAGTTTCAATCCTACAACAACAAGCAAGCAAGCAAAGATTTTTTTCAACACTGGCGTGGGCCAAGAGCTTGCCGCTTTTACACCGATAGGCGCGCACAACATTGAGCTAATAATAATCCCGATTAATGCGGGTAGATAGATGTATCCCACCGAGCCCTCGGGTAAATTCGGTACATCAAATCCCGCGATGATATAACCAATGGTACCGGATACAGCAATAAGCATTCCGGTGGCCGATGAAAACCCAACAGCTTGGCGCATTTGTAAACCGCAATAACTCAAAAATGGAACTAGCAGTACTCCACCACCAATTCCCATTAGCCCAGCGGTTAGCGCTATCAAAATTGAGATGATAAATAGCACGGCAAAATTAGGCAGACTACTTCCCGTTTTCACTTTAAACGGAAACGCCATTTGTACAGCCATTAACACGACAAAAATGGCGAAGGCCTGCTGTAAATCATCCGATGCAATTTGCTCAGACACAAATGCTGACGCTAAAGAACCAATCACAATGCCGGGTAAAATAGGTTTAAATAACGCCCAAGGAATATTACCGCGTTTATGATGGGCAGCAGCTGAAGACATAGACGTTAAAATAATCGACGCCAGTGATGTAGCGATAGCGACGTGAGTGAGTTGAACCGAGCTAATGCCCACTGAGGGTAAGATATACAACAGAGCAGGCACAATAATTAATCCCCCTCCAATACCTAGAAGGCCGGCTAAAAAACCCACAACGGATCCCAGCAAAAGACATATTAAAAAGACCTGCAGTAAACTATCCACGATGACATCCTTAAGAGCGACACTTGGCAATATTATCAAAAACCACAACAGCGAGTTATCAAGCCGATTAAATCAAACGACTAATCCATATTAATTAAGTCTGCTAAATCATGCTGTTGTAAAAAATGAGCGAGTAAGCCTCGGACTTGATTACCATTTGATTGCTGTAAAATAGACTCCAGCAATTCAGATAACTGTTGTTTTGAGACACGTCTAAGTAAAAAATTAATCCTCGCTAAGCTGCCTTGGTTCATACTGAGTTTGTTATACCCCATAGCAACTAAAAGCAATGCGCCGTAGGGTTCTCCAGCAAGTTCACCACACACACTCACATCTAAATTATACAGTTTACACTCATCGACCGCGCGTTTAAGGGCTCTAAGAATACCTGGGTGATAACTGTCAAATAGCGAACTCACACTCGGGTTATTACGATCGACAGCCAGCAAATATTGCGTTAAATCATTACTACCGACAGAAACAAAATCAACTCGCTTCGCCACATCTTGTAACTGGTATAATAATGCTGGTACTTCAAGCATTACACCAACTTTTGGCCTAACCAAAATAGTATTTAACTCTTGGCTTAATTCAATAAATGCTTGATCCAAATATTTTAAGGTTTGATCTATTTCATCTAAATTACTGACCATTGGCAGTAATATTTGCAATTGATTACCGTGACTTGCCGCTTGTAGCATCGCCCGTAATTGCACTAAAAATAATTCAGGATGATCCAGTGATAACCGAATGCCGCGCCAGCCTAAAAATGGGTTATCTTCTTTAATCGGAAAATACGGTAGTGGTTTGTCACCACCCACATCCAATGTACGCATCACCACAGGTCTATCACCTGCAGCATCTAATACTTGGCGATAGACATTGATTTGCTCACTTTCACTCGGAAAGCGTTGATGCAACATAAATAGGATTTCAGTTCGATACAACCCAATACCATCGGCACATTCTGCTATTTCAGATGCGATACCACTGAGTAACCCTGCATTGAGATACAAATGGATCCGCTCACCATCGGTGGTAATAGAGGGTAAACCCAACTCGGCAGAAAATTGCTTTTGTTTTTCAACATCAGCATCAATCAGTAATTGGTACTCTTCTATCACAGCGGGTGAAGGCGATACCAATAGCTGACCACGATTAGCATTTAATACTAATAGCTTTTGATCAATATCGATGGATAAGACTTCATCAACGCCAACAATGGCTGGTACACCTAGCGCACGCGCTAAAATAGCGGCATGAGCATTTACCCCACCACGCTCGGTGACAATCCCAGCTAACTTTTGCCGCGGAAACTCTGCCAGTAAAGTGGCATCCACTTCTTTTGCGACTAATATAACCGGTTTATCCGGTTCTAATTCCAGTCGGCCAGGCTCTATCAGTTGTCGAAGCAACTTCTGCCCGAGCTCTCGAATATCACTGGCGCGCTCTTTGAGGTAAGGATCTTCCATCGCCAAGAACTGCTCAATATAGCGAATAGACACCCGACTGACAGCAGACTCAGCTTGCCAGCCTAATGCGACTTCACGGGCATACTCGCCACCGAGACTCGAATCATCGAGCAGTAATTGAAATGCAGTAAATATAGAGGCAACATCAGCAGATTTTTCGCGTTCAAAACGTTGCGATATTGACGTCAGCATGTCTTTACAACGCTGTACGGCTAACTTTAAGCGCAGAATTTCAACATCAACATCAGTACATCGGATCTCGGCCTGTTCCAGTGAAATCAAACCACCCAACACTAGACCATGAGCAATCGCAATACCGCTTGACGCTGTTTCACCACTGAAAACAACTTGTTGCTGCACATTGGTAATGGCCGCCTTGTGCTTTAAGCTTCGCACAACGACAGCAAGTTGCGCTGCCAAGGTCATTAAAAATGCTTCTTCGTTTTCACTGAACTGACGCGCTTCGGGCTGTTGCACCACAATAACGCCGACAACCTGTTTTTGAAAAATGATCGGTACAGCTAAAAATGCCCGATATTCTTCTTCTGCAGCTTCTGGGAATAATTTAAAGCGAGGGTGAATACGGGCATCAGCAAGGTTAATAGCTTCTTCACGTTCGGCAACTAAGCCAACTAACCCTTCAGATAGTGGCATACTGACGCGGCCAACAGCAGATTTTTCTAGCCCTTCGGTGGCCGATAACACAAGATGTTGTTGTTCAAGGATATAGATAGAACAGCAATGGGTAGCCATCGCTAATCGAGTTTGTGACACTAATATGGTTAATGCACTTTCAAGGCTGTTGGCTCTCGCAACAGCTTGAGTAATATCCCTGAGCATATTTAACACTGTTCCAATCCTCTTTGAAATCAGTTAACTCCGTTGTTTGCTTCGTTTTTTACTAAATTCGCGCGTTTGTAGCGCTAATGTCGTCGATGCGAACTCTTTCATTACCTTTCTATATACGTCGCGTTTAAAAGACACTACCTGACGAACAGGATACCAATAACTGACCCAACGCCAATCATCAAACTCTGGATGACCTGAAGAATTCAAGTTAATGGTATTATCGTGACCTTTCAATTGTAGTAAAAACCATTTCTGTTTTTGGCCAATGCAAACAGGTTTGCTTTCTTGGCGTACCAAACGCTTAGGTAAACGGTAACGTAACCAAGAGCGCGTGGACGTTAAAATTTGAACATGTTCAGGTCTTAGCCCCACTTCTTCGTAAAGTTCTCGATACATGGCTTCTTCTGCAGACTCGCCATCATCCAACCCACCTTGTGGAAACTGCCATGAATGTTGGCCAAAACGTCTGGCCCACATAACTTGTCCAAATTTATTACAGATAATGATGCCCACATTTGCGCGAAAGCCGTCGCTATCAATCACATGGACTCCGAAAATAACAAATTTTATATCGTTTGATTGTTTCACAAAGCATGCCTATCGGCAAACCTCTATTTACTGTGGATAATTGAATAACAATGTGAATAAATCAAAATTATCAACAATTATACAAAACCACTTTGTGGATTATCCACAAAATCTGTGGATATCTCTGTTCGAAACTTTGGTAAACCTTAATAACAGGCTAAAAACCAACTAATATCCTTTTGAATAAAACTGCTGAGAATTATATTATAATTCTATATAAACAGTAACTTAAAATTTTAAATAAATTCAAAAAATGCTAGATCGCCGCAATGGTACAAAAAACACACAAGCCTAATTGAGATAGCTAATCACTCATTTAGCAACTTAAGTTATACACAAATAACAAGGCTTATTTTAAATTAAACCCGTAAAAAAGCCATTTTATTACGTTGACTTGGGGTTTTTAATCAGTTAAAGAGCCATAAACTTGTACTTATCCATTAAATCTGTGGATAAGTATGTGTGAAATGTAGGGGAAAAACGAGTGTAACTTGGGACAAGTATATTATAAAAACAGTCATAGTTAAAAAATTCATTTTAAAACAGCATTCTACAGAAGATTTTAAGCGAATAACTTTACCCAAACAAAATGCGGTTATTTTTCAACCAACCCAGGTACAACTAACTAAACTTGTTATCAATCAATATTACTTGATAGCATAGCGTGTCAGTATTAATCGCCAGCGCCCCCCACGTTCTCAAAGGTAAATTATCATCAAATGGCTAAATCATCGCCCTTAAACCTCAATGAATTAATGCAAAGAGCCCACAATATGGCAGGCATTTGTTTAGCGGATATTGCCAGAGATAATCAAATAGAAGTACCGGTGGATTTGCGAAGAGATAAAGGCTGGGTAGGTCAACTTATTGAATCTGAATTAGGTGCGCTTGCGGGCTCAAAACCTGAACAAGACTTTCTGCATTTAGGCGTTGAGCTGAAAACGATCCCGATTGATCATAACGGCAAACCACTAGAAACGACTTATGTTACTGTGGCCCCACTGACGAATATTCAAGGCATGACTTGGGAGAATAGTCTGGTTTATCATAAATTGCAGAGAGTGTTATGGGTTCCTGTTGAAGGTGAACGGAGTATTCCTGTTGGACAAAGACGCATAGGCACACCCATACTGTGGCAACCAAACAGAGATCAAGCCAGACAGTTACAACAAGATTGGGAAGAGATAATGGAGCTTATTGCCTTAGGCAAGGTGGATAAAATTAGCGCCCGTCATGGAGAGGTACTGCAATTACGACCAAAAGCGGCTAATAGCAAAGCACTCACAGAAAGCATCGCCGAAGATGGCAGTATACAATTATCCAATCCTCGAGGGTTTTACCTTAAAATTAACTTTACGCAACAGATCTTAGCTAATGCATTCTCATAATCTGCCACAATCACAACCCTGACTATGATTATTAATATCGAAAAAACTTGTACTCTGCAGCAGTTTCTTCACTTCTATTGATCTAAATCAGAAATAAAATATCACAAGTAAGCAAAATTTCTATAGACTACCCCTCTTATATACTAAGTCATTTAGGCAACCACATTCTCCGTGAAAGCACGCCGTCAAACACAAAAATTATTGTTCGCTATTTTTGCCTGGTGTGTAGCAATGGCTTCTTTCGTTTTTTTTCGTTACTCACAATCATCGCAACTACCTGAGTGGGCAGTTGGAAGTGCCGATTTAGCCACACTTGCTGTGATGATGGGCATTGTATTTGGCTGTTTGCATTGGATGTCGAACCTGATTGCTGACTTTAGCGCCATCAGTCGTTTACCTTATTTATTTTCAGTCGTATTTAAAGGCTTGTTTCTATTACTCGGGGCGACGACCTTAGCGTATGTGACACAATTTTTAAACATGTGGGCCATAGAGAATCACATGGTGACATTGCGGCAAATGCTTACGGTGCAAATTATTTACAGCCCATCATTCCAGGCATTAGTGGTTTACCTTGTTGTGGTGCGGGTCAGCTTAGCTTTTATTGAACAAATGTCGCTGTTGGTAGGCCCAAAAGTATTACTGAATATTGGCATGGGTAAATATCACAAGCCACGTTATGAGCAACAATTGTTCTTGTTTATCGATATGGTGTCATCAACCGCTCATGCAGAAACGTTAGGTGACTATCGCTTTAGCCGCTTGATTCAAGACAGCTTTAGTATGCTTGCAGATACGGTGACCGATAATGAAGCGGAAATTTATCGCTATATGGGTGATGCAGTATTGATCCACTGGCCGTTAGAACAAGGCATTAAACATGACCGTTGCATGAATATCTATTTTGAGTTTTGTCAGCAACTTCAGTGGCAGAGAAAATACTTTGAACAGCAATATGGTTTTGTGCCCAAATTCAAAGCAGCAGCCCACTGTGGCCAAGTTGTCGCCGCAGTTGTTGGTGTTCATAAGCAAGAAATTAGTTTCTTTAGTGATGTATTAAACACTCTGGCTCGACTACAAGATCAATGTAACCCACTCGGTCAAAGAATGTTGCTCTCAGGGGATGTGGTGCATCGACTTGAACAGCAAAATAGCCAGTATCAACTGACTGACTTAGGGCCTATTATGCTAAAGGGTAAAAAGCATCCAACTGAAGTGTACGGTGTTGCTCCAATAAAATAGTTCCCTCTACTAGTTGAAGTCAGTTAATAACAAAAATGGCAAGTATTACGACTTGCCATTTATTGAGGCTTCAACATTCTCCAAATGAGTATCTAACCGATCTTATTCGGTAACACTTGTGCTAACAGCTTTTTCTGAATGGCCAAACCTAAGGTTCTGAACGTTGAAATACGACTGGTAGTTTGACGCCAAACTAAACCGATATCACGGTAAGGGGCTTCGCCAGGTGGATCGATAGCAACCAGATCGGTATCCGTTAAAATCCCTGTATCAATAGCCATTTGGGGTAAAAATGTAGTACCAAGTTTACTGTTTACCATCTGTACTAAAGTATGCAGACTCGTGGCAGCAAAGGGATTAATCTTGGCACTATCACCCAATTGGCATGCTGTTATTGCGTGTCCGGTAATACAATGTTCAGCTTGGAGTAAAAAAATACTTTCATCAGGCATTTTTTGGTAGTCGATAGGTTGCACTAATTGTTGCGATACCTCTTTATGCATTACCATTTTAAACGGATCAATACCGACTTTCATACTATGAAAACCACTCGTGTCCACGGGTAACACCAATATCAATAGATCTAACTCTCCTTTGGCTAACGCATCCAACAAACGCTCAGTGGTATCTTCTTTTAATAACAAGCTGAGTTTGGGATAATCTTGCTGGCATAATTTAACCACTCGACTGAGTAAGAATGGCGCTATGGTCGGAATACACCCTAAGCGGATCTCTCCAGTCATGGGTTCGCCTTGATTTTTAACTAACTCAACTAAGTCATCGACATCGGTTAAAATATTGCGAGCTCGCTCAACCACTTCTTCGCCAATAGCAGTAAACATAAAGGATTTATGATCGCGTTCAATTAACTGGTAACCCAGTTGCTCTTCAAGATTTTGAATCCCACTTGATAATGTTGATTGGCTCACAAAGCATATCTTGGCAGCGCGATTAAAATTTTGTTCTTGATGTAAATGAACTAAATAATAAAGGTTTTTAAGGCTAGGAAGATTTTTCATATAAACGATTACCCTTATCTATGTTAATTCAAATAGTGAATTAAATAAGCCAAAAAAACAAGACTCAATGGGCTAATCGAAACAAAAGTCCATAAAAAATGCCCCTTAAATAAGAGGCACTTAAACAGCATGACTTTCAGCACTCGTCTAGGTATTTATCTAAACAGATAGTGACTAGCATAATGGAAATTACGCTTTTGCTTCCAAGTATACTTTCAACTGTTGTAAATCTTTGGCAGCATGCTCAACGATTGCAGCAAGCCATACCTTGTGTTCGGTTTCCCATTTAGCTTCTTCACCGTGTTGTAATAACTGTGAAAATTGCTGAATGCGTTTCAGGCCAACAGACCCTGCTGCACCTTTAAATTTATGAGCTTCTGCACATAAGGTGTCTTTATCATTTGCATCACCCGCTTTCACTAGGCTGCTGATATATTCAGGCATTAGCTGCTCGAATAACACGACGCTTTTCAATAACGTTCCAGCTCCAATGGCACTGATATATTGCTCAAGCGTATTGAGATCCAATATTGAGTCTAACTGCGTTGTGGCCATTAAGGCACCTCTATCAAATATAACGCTATAAAGTTATAAATATGATACCGAGTAAAATACCCTATGCAAGGCTTGCTAATATTTAACCGCTATTTAATGACAAAATATCACATTTTTTCAACATAACTACTCAACTGGTATTACCAATGTTTAAAAATACCTCACATTGATAATTTTTCAGCCAAATTTTTAGTGATAATAGTTATCACTCCTATATAACATCACAAAAATCGACCTAAATGTTGAACCTATTTGATTGCCAATAATCGACCCGCAGCGATCACTCGCCCCAGGAGGTTTTAGGTTGGCTAGCGATTAATGCACTGCCTTGCCCACCAAATTCACGTAACTCGTTTACGATCGCAACCAAGCCATCCCAACGAAAAGCACACCAATCTGGGGCGAGTAAGATTGGTTTTTTGGCATAGGCAGTTACCCGATGAAAGATAATATTTTTTGGAGTATATCGAATAAGTTTTGCAGCTTCAGCGGCATACTCTTCAAGGGTCAATAATGGCATAGCATTATAACGCCATTGCTTCGCCATCGTGCTGCCTTCAACAACATGTAAAGGATGTAATTTAAGTCCATCTACACCAATGCCTAATACAGTTTGTAAGCTATTAAAATAGTCAATCGACGTTTCGCCTGGGAGCCCTAATATCAAATGAGTACACACTTTAATGCCTCTAGCGCGGGCATTTTTTACCGTCCGACGATATTCGCATAACAGATGGCCACGATTAATCCGCTTTAAAGTATGATCATTGGCGGTTTGTAAGCCTAATTCTAGCCATACTTCTATCCCTCGTTGTTGATACTCAACCAGTAAATCAATTACTTGATCAGGAACACAATCAGGACGAGTACCAATATGTAACCCTACAATATCGCTATCCTCCAGCGCTTGATCATATTTTTGCTTAAGCACTTCATACTCATCATAAGTACTAGTGTAAGCTTGAAAATAAGCAATATATTTAGCTGTGGGTGCAGTATTTGTATTCACCGAAGAGGTACATTTTTTTGCCGATTGCGCACGTACTTTGCCTTCAGTTAATTGTATCGCTATCGGTTGTTCTCTACCTCGTTCACCACTGAATGAGGCAACGTTGCAAAAAGTACACCCTCCCACCCCTAAGGTGCCATCACGATTAGGACAAGTAAATTGGGCATCAATGGTTAATTTTTTTACCCTTTGTCCATATAGACGTTTGCAATACACGCCAAACGTATTTACGTAGTCATCTAAACCCAAAATACAGTCTCATTATTACGCCAAAGTTCGCCAGTGTAGTCAGTCGATAAACACCTGTCTTGGTGCTAAATCAATAAAACCGTCTATTAACTCAAGCGAGTTATAAACTTATGTACAAACTAAATAACGTTTAAAACAATTTAGTTTATTTACATCGACAAAAAAGTGAATATTTACTCATTTATAATAATTTTTTACCCAAAGACTGTGTTTGAAATAAAATTCATTATTTTTGTTTCAAAAACAATTAACCGCCATTGTTATAAAAAGGTAATCAGTAATTTAATTTTTTTCTAAAATTCTTTTTATTCATAACGTTATAGCGCTAAAAACACAGTTTACGTTAACGTAAACTTGACAGCTTATTACCTTTTTCTAGTAATTATATTTCAGTTTGTTGCATTTTTTTGGTTTGACCTTTATGCATTCTCGGTTTAATTTGGATGGTTCGGGTGCATATCTATGGATATTCTTCAAATTTACCCCGAGTCGTATCTAGTAGAGGTTTAGGGGGTTTTTTGTATGAGCTTGTATCATCCCAGTTTTGAGCGTGACAATTGCGGATTTGGTTTGATTGCACAAATGGACGGAGACGCGAGTCACCGTATTGTGCGTACCGCGATTCATGGTCTCGATCGAATGAAGCATCGTGGTGGTATTGCAGCTGACGGACGCACAGGTGATGGCTGTGGTTTATTAATGCAAATGCCTACAGATTTTTTTGAAGCTATTGCGGCTGAAAATGATTGGCATTTAAGCCGCAAATTTGCGGTGGGTATGCTATTTCTTAGCCAAGATGAGCAACGCGCTGATGAAGCGAAGTTCATTTTAGAAAAAGAATTACAAAGAGAAACGTTAAGTGTCGCTGGCTGGCGTAAAGTTCCGATCAATCCAGATGTTCTGGGGGAGATCGGCCGGAAAAGCTTGCCACAAATCTATCAAGTATTGATTAACGCGCCAGTGGGATGGCGTGAGAAAGATCTTGAACGTCGCTTATATATGGCTCGTCGCCGTCTTGAGCAACAAATAACAGACGATAAAGATTTTTATGTTGCTAGTCTTTCTGGGCAAGTCATAGTCTATAAAGGATTAATGATGCCAGCAGACCTGCCATCATTTTATACAGACTTAGCAGATATTCGTTTAAAAAGTGCGATTTGCTTATTTCACCAGCGCTTCTCAACGAATACATCGCCAAAATGGCCATTAGCACAACCGTTTCGTTATCTCGCTCATAATGGTGAGATCAATACCATAACCGGCAACCGTCAATGGGCAAGAGCGCGTGCTTATAAATTCAACTCGCCTTTATTACCCGATTTACAACAAGCGGCCCCTTTTGTTAACGAAACCGGTTCAGACTCGTCTTCTTTAGATAACATGCTCGAAATGCTGTTATCCGGTGGCATGGATTTATACCGTGCAATGCGTTTGCTTATTCCACCAGCATGGCAATCTAATCCTGAAATGGATGACGAGTTAAAAGCTTTTTATGATTTTAACTCAATGCACATGGAGCCGTGGGACGGCCCTGCAGGCATTGTAATGACCAATGGTCGCCATGCTGCCTGTGCAGTTGATCGTAACGGCCTACGCCCTTCTCGCTACGTTATAACCAAGGATCGTATCCTCACCTTAGCGTCTGAAGTGGGTATTTGGGATTATTCCGCCGATGAAGTGATTGAAAAAGGCCGTGTTGGGCCAGGCGAGTTATTAGTCTTAGACACCTTAAATGGTCGCTTGTATCACTCATTTGAAATTGATAATGACCTAAAGCGTCGTCATCCTTACAAAGAGTGGATGGCTAAAAACAGTCAGACATTGATCCCTGCAGAGCAAATTGCGCCGACAAAACAAGGTTCAAGTGGCTTCGATGCCAAAACACTGCTGCAATATCAAAAACAGTTTGGTTTTACTCGTGAAGAATTAGAGCAAGTTATTTGGGTACTAGCCAGCAAAGGCGAAGAAGCCATTGGCTCAATGGGCGATGATACACCTATGGCTGTATTGTCGAAAAAGTCACGCTCCTTGTATGACTATTTCCGTCAAAAATTTGCTCAGGTGACTAACCCACCGATTGACCCTTTGCGTGAAAAACACGTAATGTCGCTCGCGACCTGTGTAGGACGTGAACAAAATCTTTTTAGCGAAACCACAGGTAATGCTTACCGAGTGATGTTTAATTCGCCAATTTTATTATTCAGCGATTTTAACCAATTACTTGGACTCGATAGCACTAACTATCGCGCCAATACAGTTGACTTGAACTACGATGCTCAAGAAACCTTAGAGCAGGCTATTCGTCGTATAACAGACGAAGCAGAACGCTTAGCGCGCAGTGGCACAACATTATTAGTCTTGTCTGATCGCGCTGTTGCAAAAAATGCTCAAGTGATCCCAGCCGCAATGGCTGTCGGAGCTGTGCAGCGACGTTTAGTCGATAAAAGTTTACGTTGCGACACTAACATTATTGTTGAAACCGCATCGGCTCGTGACCCACATCATTTTGCGGTACTAATCGGCTTTGGCGCGACAGCTATTTACCCTTACCTAGCATACGAATCTATTTCTGCGATGGCTAAATTGCATCAGATAGATGATGTGACCCCATTAATGCTTAACTTCCGTTATGGCATTGAAAAAGGTTTGCGTAAAATCATGTCAAAAATGGGCATTAGTACCGTCGGATCATACCGTTGTAGCCAACAGTTTGAAGCCGTCGGTTTAGCCAGTGATGTGATTGAATTGTGCTTTAAAGGCGTAATAAGCCGTATTGAAGGGGTTAGCTTTAACCATATCGCCGATGACCAAAAAATACTCCATACTGCGGCCTATCGCGCCCATGTACCGCTACCACAAGGTGGCTTGCTTAAGTATGTTGAAGGCGGCGAATATCACTGCTTTAACCCAGATGTTGTCAATACCTTGCAAGCGTCGCTAAAAGACAAAAACTACGCTGAGTATAAAAAGTTTACTCGCTTGGTTGATGATCGCCCAGTGGCAACACTGCGCGATTTAATTGGCATTAAAGGCCAGCTTGACGCAGTTGAGCAAGAGACTGTTGAAGGCGCTGAAACACTTTACTCACGCTTTGACAGTGCTGCCATGAGTATTGGCGCATTAAGCCCTGAAGCCCATGAAGCATTAGCGGTTGCGATGAATCGTCTTGGCGGTCGCTCAAACTCAGGTGAAGGCGGAGAAGACGCGCGTCGTTTCAATAGCGAACGTAACTCAGCCATTAAGCAAATTGCATCTGGTCGATTTGGAGTGACAGCTCACTATCTGGTTAACGCAGATGTGCTGCAAATTAAAGTGGCACAAGGGGCAAAACCCGGTGAAGGTGGCCAGTTACCTGGTCATAAAGTGAGTGTGGAAATTGCCGGATTACGTCATGCACGTCCTGGTGTGACCCTCATTTCACCGCCACCACATCATGATATATATTCTATTGAAGATTTGGCTCAGCTGATTTTTGATTTAAAACAAATCAATCCAAAAGCCTTGGTGTCGGTCAAGCTGGTTTCAGAACCAGGCGTGGGCACTATTGCAACGGGTGTCGCCAAAGCCTATGCCGATATGATCACCATATCGGGTTACGATGGCGGTACTGGTGCAAGCCCAATCACCTCAGTGAAATATGCTGGTTCTCCTTGGGAACTCGGTTTAGCGGAAGTGCATCAGTCACTGGTAGAAAATGGCTTACGTCATAAAATTCGCTTACAAGTGGATGGCGGTTTAAAAACCGGTACTGATGTGATTAAAGCTGCATTACTCGGGGCTGAAAGCTTTGGATTTGGCACTGTGCCTATGATTGCGCTTGGGTGTAAATACTTACGTATTTGTCATCTTAATAACTGTGCCACAGGTGTTGCGACTCAAGATAAAAACTTACGTGATAATCACTATCACGGCTTACCAGAACGTGTCATGACCTACTTTGAGTTTGTTGCTCAAGAAGTGCGTGAATGGATGGCAGCATTAGGTGTCACCAAGTTCGAAGATTTAGTTGGACGCAGCGACTGGTTGTATGCGATTGAAGGTCAAACAGACAAGCAACGTGGCTTAGATTTAGCGCCGATTTTATACAAGCCTAAAGTGCAGCCAAATACGTCACTGACATGGAAAGAAATCAATCCGCCATCCGATGTGGGTCAGTTAAACCAAACCTTGTTAGCTGATTGTCGTACGGCAGTTGATCTCGGTGAACCGTTTACTTATCAATATCAAATTAATAATACCGATCGCTCTGTTGGCGCAACACTGTCAGGCTATATTGCCACTAAAGTCGGGGTCGCGGGCGCAAAACAACCGTTAACCCTTGGTTTTAGCGGTAGCGCAGGACAAAGTTTTGGGGTTTGGAATAGCCCAGGCCTTGAACTTAGGCTTTGCGGCGACGCCAATGATTATGTTGGTAAAGGGATGTCAGGCGGTAAAATCGTTATTCATCCGCCTATTGGTAGCCCGTTCCAGAGTGAACGCAGTGCCATTATGGGTAACACCTGTTTGTATGGCGCAACGGGCGGTAAATTATTTGCCGCAGGCCAAGCGGGTGAGCGTTTTGCTGTGCGTAACTCTGGCGCCATCGCTGTCGTTGAAGGCAGTGGCGATAATTGTTGCGAATACATGACCAGTGGTATCGTGGTTATCCTAGGTAAAACTGGAGTTAACTTCGGTGCAGGTATGACAGGCGGATTTGCTTATGTGTTTGACCAATTTGGGCGTTTTAATCGTCGGGTAAACACCGAAATGGTCGACACCCATAAAGTAGAATCAAAAATCCACCAGCAGCACTTAAAAGGTCTTATTGAAACTCATTATGAAGAAACAGGCAGTGAGCATGCCAAAATGATATTGAGTGATTTTGAAAACTGGTTGGATTGTTTCGTATTAGTTAAACCAACGAATATTGCCGTTGCTGACCTGCTAAAAATTGAGCAGAAGAGTCCGGAATTAGTGGTAAAAGCAGGGTAATTATTATGAGCAATGACTTTCAATTTATCGAAGTGGGTCGAGTAGACCCGGTTAAACATGAAGCCAAGAAACGTGCCACACAATTTATTGAAATTTATCAGCCGTTTACACAACCAGAAGTCAAGCAGCAAGCCGATCGTTGTCTGGACTGTGGTAACCCGTATTGCGAATGGAAATGCCCACTGCATAACTACATTCCAAACTGGTTAAAACTGGCAGAAGAAGGCCGGATTATGGAGGCGGCAGACTTGGTGCATGAAACCAATACGCTGCCAGAAATTTGTGGCCGAGTGTGCCCACAAGACCGCTTATGTGAAGGTGCCTGTACCTTAAACGATGACTTTGGTGCCGTGACTATTGGTAGTGTTGAAAAATACATTACCGATACTGCAATATCACAAGGTTGGCGCCCAAACATGACTCAAGTGACTCCTCGTAAAGAGCGTGTTGCCATCATTGGAGCGGGTCCTGCAGGTCTTGGTTGTGCTGATATTCTGGCACGCAATGGTGTGCAAACAGTAGTGTATGACAAGTATCCACAAATTGGTGGTTTGCTCACTTACGGCATACCGTCATTTAAGCTTGATAAAGAGGTCATGGCGACACGTCGCTCAGTGCTTGAAGGTATGGGCATCAAATTCAAAATGGGTGTCACTGTCGGAAAAGATGTGAGCTTCCAAAGCCTGTTAGACGAATACGATTCTGTATTCTTGGGTATGGGTACTTACACCGCCATGAAAGCAAAACTGCCTAATGAAGATGCCCAAGGCGTGATCCAAGCCCTGCCGTATCTTATTGGTAATACTCATCACATTATGGGTACTCAAGACGAAGCGACACCGTATCTAAGCCTCGAAGGTAAAGATGTCGTGGTGCTAGGCGGCGGTGATACTGCAATGGACTGTTTACGAACAGCTGTTCGTCAAGGTGCTAAAAGCGTGACATGTGCTTATCGCCGTGACGAAGCCAACATGCCGGGTTCACGTCGTGAAGTACAAAATGCTCGCGAGGAAGGCGTTAATTTCTTATTTAATCGTCAACCTGTGGCCATTAAAGCTGAAAACGGTCAAGTGGTCGGGATTGAGTGCGTTGAAACCCGAATGGGCGAAGCTGATGCCAGCGGACGTCAACGCGCTGAAATCATTCCAGGTAGTGAGCAAGTGTTAGCAACTGATGCGCTGATTATTGCCTTTGGTTTCCAAGCTAGCCCTGCCGCATGGTTTAGTGATTTTGGTATCGAAACCAATGAATGGGGCCTAGTGAAAGCCAATAAAACAGATGACAACCCGTTTCAAACCACCAATCCAAAAGTGTTTGCTGGCGGAGATATGGTGCGAGGCTCTGACTTAGTCGTGACAGCGATTGCAGAAGGTCGAGATGCGGCATTAGGGATTTTAAACTATTTAGATTAATAGCTTGCTAGCCTAACAGGATAGACATTCTAGGTTAGCTTGATAATAACAAGCTGTTATAACGTGTTTGCTTGTGAATTTTTGCGCATCTTATGATGCGCTTTTTTTAGTTTATTTTTACTATGACTCACTGTTAATTATGAGTGTCGAGTCGAATTAACTAAAAAATAGCTGAAGATATTGTCTTTTAATAACGAATTATCATCTGAAAATTTGATCCCCACGTGTAATAGCCCTTGAACATTTTTAACTTTTACCGCACTGCCAGATAAAATGCCAGAAAGTTCAGTATTGATCGAAATAGACACGTGTATTTGCTCGCCTTCGGCAAAACTTACCGCGTTGGCATCTAAGGTCAGCAAACACCCCGAAAATGAAAAATCAACCATTTTGGTGCTCACTTTAGCGTCATTGTGAATAACAAATACATCTTGTTCAATATTAACTCTGAGCTGATCGCGTAACTTTTTCTTAATGATGATTTTCGGAACACTGAGACATAACATCTTAATAGGTTGATTAACGATAGATAAAATAGATGACTTAAACGCAATGATGTCTTTAAAGCCGCTATTGGTCATGGCTCTTACAACAATTTCAGCATTCACTAGCATATGCTGATAAGCCTCAGAAAGACCTTTGTTTGGATACTCAATTAAGATAAAACGCCCAAGTTGATAACCAATCATACTCGAACGTGATTGGACGGTTTTGCCATTGGCAAAATGAATTTCAATAAATAAATCCATGCCTATGTCGATCAAACTAAGATCACCATAAATTGGAGCGCTTGCTGGGGTAGTCATTGACTACCTGCTCTTATATAACTCGTCATTATCGGCCTGTGTGTTATCAAAACATCTCGTCAGAATAGCTATAATAAACAGAATAATCTTATTTTGCTCATTATAGCTAACCCGAGCCAGATTCAAATCGGATAAATGGCCAGATAACGCAGACGGCAAGATAAAGGACGATTGCCACACCGTTTATTATCTTAAATGAATGTGACTTATACCAAACAGTAATAATTAATACTGCACAGCAACTAATCATAACTCAATGTTTTAGTGACTATAATAATAAATAATTTATTGCAGAATCATTTCCTCCCCCTGAAATCAGATCATACTTGCGCAAATAAACTGGATTAATACTCACCAGCCTCACCAACAAGCTTTCACAGTGATTGATAAGCTACTAACAAATAAGTAGAATACAAATCATTATCATTTACTTGGTTTATTTTAGAGAATAATTCTTTTATTCCTATTGGGGCAATACCTTGAATACTTTCTTAAACAGCTTGACGTTAAGACGGCAATGGCTCAACTCATCCTTCTTCAATCGATGCCTATTGCTTGCTATTAGTGCGATTTTTTCAACGACGCTATGGGCGCAGAGCCCGGCAATGACATCTGACGATATTGTCAAACAAACACGACAAATTCTCCAGTTAGCTGAATATATTGGGGTGGACTACTCAGAAGCGGTTACAGCAGGTAATATTACTAATCCTGATGAATTTGCTGAAATGCAGCAATTTGCCAGCATTATTATTGAAAAAACCAACCTGCTCGCGAATGATATGCAAAATTCAGTAATGACAGATGCATTGCAATTACAACAAGCCATTGAAGACAAAGCGCCACTGGCTGTTATTCAAGGATTTAGCCAACAAATCCGCCAACAGTTATTAAGCCAGTCTCCGGCCTTAATACTGCCATCACAGCTATTAACCAAAGATCATGTTCAGCAATTGTTTATCGAAAATTGCTCAAGCTGTCACGGTGATTTAGGCCAAGGCAATGGGCCATTAGCCAAATCATTAGCACCTGAACCAACCAATTTCACCGATCAAGAACGTGCGTTAAATCGTTCGTTACTGGGACTGTATGACGCAATTTCTGATGGTTTAGATGGCAGCGCGATGCGGGCTTTTAGTGAGTTAAATGATCAACAACGTTGGTCACTGGCTTTCTATGTTGGCAGCTTAGCATTTGAGCCAACGGCCACGGCAACTGAACATAGCAAACATGATACTAATGTTGAATTACAACAATGGGTCAATAACAATCCAATACAATTACTTCAGCAAGATGTCGGCATTGATCGTAGCCAACTTGAGTTATTACGCTCACAACCTGAATTACTGTTTCAACACGCCGAGTCGCCGATTTCAACTGCACGCACAAACTTGCAAGCTGCAGTAGAGGCTTATCACGCCAATGAGTTAGCGCAAGCACAAACCTTGGCGGTAAGTGCATACTTAGATGGATTTGAGTTAATTGAAAATACCTTAGATGCTCATGACAGTAGTTTACGAAAATCGATCGAGAGCCAACTGCTTAACTTTAGAAACTTACTGAAAGTACCAGGCCAAACCACACAGATTAATCAAGAGTTTGCCAGTATAATGACTCAGCTTAATCAAGCTGACACTGTATTAACAGGCCAATCGTTATCAAATAATGCCATGTTTTCGGCGGCATTAATTATTCTGTTGCGCGAAGGTTTAGAAGCACTGTTGGTGATCATTGCCTTAATGACAGTGTTAATTAAAACCGAGCGCCATGATGCGATTAAATTTGTTCATTTTGGTTGGATATCGGCACTCGCTGCGGGAGTATTAACCTGGTGGGCGGCAGATAATCTGATTAGCATTAGCGGCGCATCGAGGGAGTTAATGGAAGGCGGCGCCGCATTAATGGCTGCTCTGGTGTTGTTCTATGTCGGTTATTGGATGCACAGTAAAACCCAGGGTTCCAAATGGCAAAGTTACATTAAAAATAATGTTGATCGTCATTTAAACACTGGTACCTTGTGGGGTCTCACAGGGCTTGCGTTTATTTCGGTCTATCGTGAAGTCTTTGAAACCATTTTGTTCTATCAGTCATTACTGACTCAAGCCATAGGCTCTGATAGCAGTAATGAACAAGTCAGTTACCTAGTTTACGGCTTGCTAGCCGGTATGGCTATTTTAGCTGTGATTGCTTGGTTAATGATGCGCTACTCAGTTAAATTGCCATTAGCCCGCTTCTTTGCGGTGAGTTCATACTTCATGCTGGTGCTAGCGTTTATCTTGGCAGGCAAAGGTATTTCAGCATTACAAGAAGCTGCGGTAATTAGCCTTACGCCCTTCCCTTTAGATGTATCGATTAGCTGGTTAGGTATAGCGTCGACATGGCAAGGCTTAAGTACGCAAATGGTAATTGTGGTGTTATTTAGCTTTTTGGTTATTCGTAATCGTTACGCCAAATAATACCCAAAATTGACAGCATGACCTTGAGTGCTTAACCCTCAAGTTTGGTGTTTTGTATTCGAGTTTAACATTGAGCAGCCAATAAAAAGGCCGGCTAAATATATTTAGCCGGCCTTTTTGTTCCTAAAAGCGGTGAGTCATTTATTGCACAGTAAACTTAGTATCTTCATCTCTTAACATGTACAGCGCAAAACACGCGGCCCACATTGGCCATGCAGCAAAAAACAATAAGTTATTAAACGCATCAAAATATTGATTAAATGCCGACAAGGTTGAAGCGCCGTGCATGAGAAAGATAATCCCGTAAGTAATACGCTTTTTAAACCCCAATACAAACGCAAACACTAAGGTTAATTGCAGTGCGCCCATAATATAGGCGGCAACTTCATTCATGCCGCTAATGCCATAAAACTTTTCAAATATCTTCATGCTATGGCCAGGATTAACAAACTTATCCAATGTCCACACTAGCATCACCAAAAATACGCCTAAACGTAAAGCCAGTAATGACCATTGCAATTTGCGTTGAACATCGCCGCTAAGTGTTGTTTGCATCATCATTCCTTAAAAAATAATAATAAAGTGGTATCTATCTAAAACTAATGAGCTTTTAATAGGCTAAACTGACTTTTTAAGCAAAAATCGCATTTGCCACTAATTGACCGAGTAACGCGCAACTATGTTGCACTGTCATCTATGCCATTTAGACCTAAGCCTATAAAAATAGGCATAACATGGTTGAAACAAAAAAGTTAATTAGAAGGTCTCTTTAACCATGTTCATCACAGCAGAAAATATTATGCCTACTCATCGCCATCAAAATCGTTCACTTATCGGGCTAGCGGTTAGCCTAGCCTTGTATTCATCTTTGACAACTGCAGCTGAAGACACTTCCACTATCGAAGTGATTCAAGTATCAGGTAAAGCGATTAACGATAAAGGCATGTCACCTAAAAACACTAAGATCAACGGCCCCTTTGGGGATGGCATAGCATTAAAAGATATCGCCCGCTCGGTCACGCCTATCACCAGTGAAATGATTGAACAGCTTAATATCACTGATTTATCAGACATTCAAAAAGTCAGCCCTAACAGTTATTCAGCCAGCGGCTTCGGTGCATCGAGTTTGCCAACCATTCGTGGTCAATTAGGTGAACTGTACCAAGATGGTGTTCGTCGCCAGGCCGGTAATAACGGCTTTGGGATTCCCATATCATTTAATGCAGTAGAGCAAATTGATGTAGTCAAAGGTGCACCACCAGTGCTACTCGGTACCAGTCAACGTAACGGTGGTTTTGTTAATTTACATTCGAAAACTGCGCCAACTGACAGTAAATTTGGCAAGATCACGGCATCGGGCGGCAGTTGGGACCATTATCGCGCTCAATTAGATGTCGCCACAGACATAGTCGCCAACCAAAGTGGCATACGTTTAAGCGCTGAACACATAGATAACGGCAGCTATTACGATTACTCAGGCTTTAAAAGTGACAGTATTTTTGTGGCATTTCGATTACTGCCCGACGATGTCAGTACTTGGGATATTAACGTCGAATACTATGATGTTGAATTTACCGACAACGCGGGGATTAATCGCCCTACTCAAGCATTAATCGACAACGGTTTATATATTACTGGTCAAGGTGTTCAACCTAATGGCAGTACTATTGCTGGAGCCAATGCCATCGTATCGCCAACCGGCTTAGTTGAGATAGATCGCAGCCAAGTATTAACCGATCCCTATAACACTAACGACGCACAAACCTTTTTGCTGCACAGCACCTATGTGCGCCAACTTAGTGATAATGCAACCCTTAAAAACATTACTTATTATCAGCATTTAGAACGTGAAGAAATCGCTCAAAACAGTTTTGTTGAAATCATTGATGGTGCTGACACAGCCCAAAACCGCCTTGAATTAGCCTATCAATGGAATGACAGCCAAAGTACCATTACCGCGGTGGATCTTCGCTACAACAAAGTGTTAGGTTACAGCCAATTTACCACCGAAGCTGACTTACCTATCGACTTGACGGGTCCAATTGAAAACCGCCGTATTCCACTGACTGCTGAGCAGCAAGCAAGGCTAGTTGAGCTGCGCCCAGGTGTGTTTGTGTCACCCGGGGCCCAATACGATACCAACGGCGATGGCAGTGGCAACTTTTCATTGTCTGACACCACAGACTCCAGCAGTTGGCAAACCGGCTTGGCGATCCAACACAACAGTCAATGGACCGATAAGTTTTCGACCAGCATAGGTTATCGAGCTGATTTTTATGATGTCCAGGCACGCGATCCTATTGCGCCACAAGGTCAAATTGCGGCCAGCGATTCTATTCATGAAATGCTAGAGTCTGGACAAATTAGTCTCAGCTATAAACTCACCGATGCTATCACTACCTATGCCAGCGCTAGCTATAATGAATCAACCTCAAACAGCATGGGTGGTGGTAATACCTTAGGTGCAAACAACCAAATTAGTCGTCAAAACTTTGCCACTGAAAATACCCTTAATGAAGTCGGTATAAAATACTCACCAACAGACAGCGCTTGGTATGTCGATGCCGCTGTGTTTGATCAAAAACGCAGCCTGCGTAATCGAGATGGCAGCAATACCGGCATTCGCACCAAGGGATTTGAGGCACAAGCCTTTTTTGATGCCGATCCATATTGGTTTAGCGCAGGTTACAGCTATTTAGACGCTCGCTATGATGACTCAGCAAGTAGCCAAGACACAGTGCAAGTGGCCGACAGCTTTGACAACTCGCGCCCGGATATCATCCAAGGCACTGGAATTGGAGCGCCAAACTTTGCCTCATTTGCACCATCAAATCGTCGAGTTCAAGGTTTGCCTGAGCAGACATTGACAATTAATGGTGGTATTGCCATTACAGAAAAATGGCAAGCAGGTTTCTCCGGTCTATATACCAAGAGTTACCCATTAGATTTTTTAGCGACTGTGTACATCCGCGATCAATACACGCTTAATATCAACACTCGCTATGACTTTACACCGCAAACAAGCTTAAGGCTGGACGTGAATAATGTGACCAATCAAAACAACTGGCGCCCTGTATTTGAAGGCGGTTATTTTGGCTCAACCTTGGTTTTCCCTGAGCTACCTGTTAACGCCACGCTTACCTTGCAACATTCATTTTAAGGCGACTGTTTATGATTAAAAAAATTATCCTATTACTCATTGCTACATTATTAGTAGTACTGTTTTTCTACTTCGACTTGCATCATTTACTGACCTTAGAAGGCTTAAAAGCCTCGATGAATGATTTCCACCAATGGCGCGAGCAATCGCCATTATTAGTTATTGGCGGATTCTTTATACTGTATGTAACGGTGACAGCATTGTCTCTTCCCGGCGCAGCCATTCTCACCATTGCCTCTGGAGCACTATTTGGTATTGTTGAAGGGTTGATTATTGCTTCGTTTGCTTCAAGTATTGGCGCATTATTGGCCTTTTTAGTCTCACGCTACTTATTGCGCGACTCAATCAAAAAGCGCTTCCCTGAACGTTTAGCGGCGATTGATAAAGGCATTGAAACAGAGGGGGGCTTTTATTTATTCACCTTACGCTTAGTGCCCATATTCCCATTTTTCATGATTAATTTATTGATGGGCGTCACTTCATTTAAATCGTGGACCTTTTACTGGGTTAGCCAGATTGGTATGTTTTTGGGCACCTTTGTATACGTTAATGCCGGTACTCAGCTGGCGCAAATTGACAGCTTAACGAACATTTTATCGTTTAATCTGATTATATCATTTGCACTATTAGGCTTATTCCCTCTTATTGCTAAAGCGATAGTCAATACCATTAAAAAACGCCGCGTATACAGTCAATGGACTAAACCCGCTAAGTTTGATCGCAACTTAATTGTAATTGGTGCAGGTGCCGGAGGCCTAGTCACTAGCTATATTGCTGCCGCAGTAAAAGCCAAAGTAACCTTAATTGAAGCCGGAGAAATGGGCGGCGACTGCTTAAACTATGGCTGTGTGCCCAGTAAAGCGATTATTAAAAGCGCTAAAATTGCTCAGCAAATAAGAAACGCCCATCATTACGGCCTAGAAGACACGACACCTGAGTTTTCTTTTAAAAAAGTCATGGCGCGCGTGCATCAAGTGGTGGCCGATATTGCTCCCCACGACAGCATTGAGCGTTACACCAATTTAGGTGTCGACGTCGTCAAAGGCTACGGAAAATTAGTCGACCCATGGACAGTAGAAATTAGCCACCCTGACGGTAACACTAGCCGCTTAACCGCGCGCAGTATTGTCATCGCAACAGGTGCTAGCCCGTTTGTGCCACCGTTACCAGGCATAGAAGAAGTCGGCTATGTCACCAGTGATACCTTGTGGGACGAATTTGCCAAACTCGACACTGCGCCGCAAAAATTGGTGGTATTAGGTGGCGGCCCTATTGGTTCTGAACTGGCGCAAAGCTTTGCCCGTTTAGGATCGAAAGTCACTCAAGTTGAAATGGCTGAGCGCATCATGATCAAAGAAGATCGTGAAGTGTCAGAGTTTGCCACCCAAGCCTTACAAAAAAGTGGTGTGAATATTTTAACCTCTCATCAAGCACTGCGCTGTGAACTACGCGATGGTAAAAAGTACCTTATCGTTGAGCATCAACAGCAAGAATTAGCGTTAGAGTACGACCAGCTATTATGTGCCGTCGGTCGCAGTGCCCGCTTAAGCGGTTACGGTTTGGAAGAGCTAGGCATTGAGACAAAGCGCACTATCGTCACCAATGAATACTTAGAAACCTTATACCCAAATATCTATGCGGCAGGCGATATTGTTGGCCCGTATCAATTTACTCACGTGGCAGCGCATCAAGGCTGGTATGCGGCAGTCAATGGACTGTTTGGTCATTTGAAAAAATTCAAAGTCGATTATCGCGTGATCCCGTGGACCACCTTTATCGATCCAGAAGTGGCTCGAGTGGGTATAAATGAATACGAAGCCCAGCAGCAAGGCATTGATTACGAAGTAACTCGCTTTGATTTTGCTGAACTTGATCGTGCCATTACCGACAGTGCCACCCAAGGGTTTATTAAAGTGATTACCCCTAAAGGTAAAGATAAAATCTTAGGCGTGACCGTAGTATCAGAACACGCTGGCGATTTAATTGCAGAATTTGTGTTGGCAATGAAACACGGCTTGGGACTGAATAAGATTTTAGGCACAATTCACAGCTACCCAACATGGGCCGAAGGCAACAAGTACGCCGCTGGTGAATGGAAGCGTAACCATGCTCCAGCAACTGTGCTGCGCTGGTTAGAAAAATACCACACTTGGCGTCGTGGCTAACCCTACTGAGTGAGCACTTGGGTTTATGAAAATGGGCCTTAGGTTATAGGCCTTAACTAATCGTTCTGATGATGATTCTTAGAACATAACTCTCGATAATGGCTGTTATAAAGTGACTCTATATAACAAGAATAGGTCTCAGATAATGAAAAGATTAACGCGATATGCTCAATCGTTTATGCTGACTGTCGGTTTATTGCTGAGTTTGCTTGCTAGTCATGCGGCTATTGCGGCAGTGGATCAGTCTGACGTTATTTCTGCTATAAAGAGTCCGGCTATTAGTCAGGCGCTCAACAACCAAGCTACTGATAACAATACACTAGATAACCAGATCATGGCGCTACACGATAACTGGAATACATTACTCAGCCGTCATGTTAAGCCGATAAACCAAGGTCACAGTAGCGCGGTAGACTACGCCGCCATGCAGCAAGACCGAGCGATATTGACCCTGTATCTCAAACAACTCGGTCAAATTACTCAAACTCAATTTGATGCTTGGGATAAGCCGGCACAACTGGCGATGCTCATCAATGCTTACAACGCCTGGACAGTTGAACTAATCTTAACCAAGTACCCTGATATCGACTCAATCAAAGACTTAGGTGGATTTTTCAGCTCACCATGGGACAAGAGTTTTATCCCATTACTGGGTAAAACCCGCAGTCTCGATGATATTGAGCATAAACTGATCCGCGGCAGCGATCGTTACAATGATCCTAGAATTCATTTTGCGGTAAATTGTGCCAGCATTGGTTGCCCTGCACTACGCGAAGAAGCTTACACTGGCGCTAAACTCGACATGCAACTCGATGCGCAAACCCAACGTTTCCTTGCCGATAGCAGCCGCAACTACGCCAAAGGCGACACAGTCTATTTGTCTGCAATTTTTAAATGGTATGGCGACGATTTTACCAAAGGCTTTAATGGAGCTGATTCTGTTGATGCATTTTTATTACTGTATCCTAGTGGGCTAAAACTCAGTCCGGCACTTCAAACCGCGGCAGAAAAACAGCAATTGAATATCGATTTTTTAGATTATGACTGGTCATTAAATGCGGTTCGCTAAGTGGATGTTATTCAGCAAAACACCTAAACCTAAAGTGCATATCATTGCCATAACGGCGTTAATTATCAGTGTATGCGCCTGTCTTTGGACTGGTGAAGCTGATGCCAAAACTACTGGTTCAGCAACATGGTCAGATATTGAAGCTCGTGGAATAAACCAAGACGTATACTTTCATGCTTGGGGAGGCGATCCACAAATCAATCGTTATATTCAGTGGGTTGCCAAGCAAGTTAAGCAGCAGTATCAGATCAATTTACACCATGTAAAACTCACCGACACCAGCGAAGCGGTCAGTCGAGTATTAGCAGAAAAGTCAGCAGGTAATAACACTCAAGGCCAAGTCGATTTAGTGTGGATTAACGGTGAAAACTTTGCCGCCATGGCCAAGCATCAACTCCTTGCGCCAAACTGGGTCGCACAATTACCCAACTTTAGCTTAACTGACCCAGACAACAACCCAGCAATGACTCGCGACTTTGGCGTACCAACACAAGGCATGGAAGCGCCATGGGGTAAAGCTGCGCTGACTTTTTATTACGACAGCCTAGCGACACAATCACCACCGCAAACCTTGCAACAATTAAGCGAATGGGTCAAACAACATCCAGGCAGGTTCACCTACCCTAAGCCACCAGACTTTTTGGCCACCAGCTTTTTAAAGTATGCCCTGATTGTACTGAATAACGCTCAACCTGAGGCAATCAAAAATCGACTTTATCAACCTGCCACGGCACAAAGCCAAGCTCTGTTATTGCCGGTGTTGTGGCAATATTTAGATGAGTTACACCCGTATTTATGGCGCAAAGGCCGCCACTTTATGTCCAGCGGCATGGAATTACGTCGTTTAATCGGCGATGGCGAACTTGCCCTAGCATTTACCTTTTCAGCCGCTGAAATTCCGGCGGCAGTGGCGCGTTTTGAATTACCCGACAGTAGCCGCAGCTATCGTATGCAAGATGGCAGCTTGAGTAATATCCACTTTATCGCCATTCCCTATAATGCTGCTCACGCTAATAGCGCTAAACTGCTCGTCAATTTTTTACTTAGCCCACGAGCACAAGCAAAAAAACAACAACCCAGTGTATGGGGCGACATCAGCGTGTTGGCAACATCTAAGCTGACTGCCGAGCAACAAGCCTGGTTTAATCCATCCGCTCAGTCACATCCCAGTGCAACTATCGCTAACCAAGCAATCAGCCCAGCGTTAAGCGAGCCCGATCCAAGCTGGAGTAAAGTGATTGCAAAGCTATGGTTAGAACGCTATGGAGTGATGCAATGAGCACGGTAGCCAGGTTGTTTAATCCTATTGTACGCATCAGTCCATACATCATGATGGCATTGTTAGTTATTCCGGTAATGGGTGGCTTAATTGGCGTAATGTTGCCTGCATTTGGTTGGATCCCAGCATTAGATCAAACCTCATTGAGCTTGAATGGTTTTAGCCAATTATGGCAAACACCGGGTATTGGTCACATGGCGTTATTGAGCATCGGCACCAGCTTTGTCAGCACCTTATTAGCCTTTTTAATCACGATACTTATCCTAGCAAGTTACTTTACCAGTCCTTGGCTGGGTTATATTCAACGGCTTTTAGGGCCAATCCTTGTTATCCCTCATGCCGCGGCGGCCATTGCTATTGGATTTCTTATCACCCCGTCGGGCATGATATCGCGCTTAGTCTCACCTTGGTTAAGTGGTTGGAATGCACCTCCCGATTGGTTATACCCACACGATGCGATGGGGCTGAGTATTATTCTTGGCCTAACATTAAAAGAGCTGCCTTTTTTATTACTGATGGCGCTGGGCGTATTAGCACAACCCGACCTTGGGCAAACACTACGGGCGCAACATAAAGTGGCATTGAGCTTAGGTTATTGCCCAATAACCGCATTTTTTAAAGTGGTGTTGCCAAGTCTCTATCCTCACTTACGCTTACCAATATTGGCAGTAATGGCCTACGCCAGTGCTAGCGTCGAAATTCCCTTAATTTTAGGCCCTAACAACCCACCGACATTGGCTGTAGCGATTATGCAGTGGTTTCATGATGTGGATTTAAGCCTAAGAATTAAAGCATCAGCAGGGGCAATATTACAAATTCAACTCACCTTATTCGTATTAGCCTGCTGGTGGCTACTAGAAGGCTTAGTGTGTCAATTCGCTAACTCGATGTTAACCAATGGCCGGCGCGATTACGGCGGCGCCATCATCCAAAAGATAACCCATGTGATCACCGCCTTAATGATGGCCATCATAGGTTTGGCATTAGTGGGAATGCTACTATGGTCTTTTGCTGGTTTCTGGCATTTCCCTGATGCCTTGCCGCAACAAGTTGTCATGCTGCATTGGCAAACAGCATTACAACAAATGCACACGCCGCTTATCGACACGGTGCTGATTGCCCTTTGCGCCACTGCCCTAGCCATAAGCTTAACCTTACTCACCTTAGAAGCGGAGCAGCACAGCGGAAAATCGCTATCGCTACTGGGAAGTGTATTAATTTATCTGCCTTTGCTTATTCCAAGCATCGCGTTTTTATTTGGTCTGGTGTGGTTACTTGAGCAAGTCAACAGTCAGCATACCTTTATCAATGTGGTACTGGCCCATTTGTTGTTTGTATTACCTTATGTGTTTTTATCACTGGCTAGCAGCTATCGACGTTTAGACCCACGCTTTAGTATTGTTGCCGCCAGTCTTGGTGCGACCAAAGCGAAAATCTTTTTTAGGATTAAACTGCCCATGTTAATTGGGCCAATATTCATTGCTTGCGCGCTTGGTTTAGCCATTAGCTTTAGTCAATACTTACCCACTTTGCTCACCGGTGGCGGGCGAATTAACACCATTACCACCGAAGCGGTTGCACTCGCCAATGGAGGAAGCCGCAGGATCAGTGCCGTATATGCCTTAATGCAAATGATCCTCCCCGCTTTAGGTTTTTTATTAGCTTGGTTATTGCCAAAAATGATTACCAAAATGTTAATCAAGCGCCACCAACAAGGATAATAATGCAAACATTCGCCAGTACAGCCAAAAGCTCAAGTACAAATACAGCATCAGTTCTCACCATTGATGGGCTGATCTTGCGTCGTCAGCAACAAGACTTATTATCATTAAGTTCAACCATTCGTGGCGGTGAAATACTGACGATTATGGGACCATCTGGTAGCGGAAAATCGACGTTATTAAACTGGTTAACTGGCATGTTACCAGCGGGTTTTAGTGCTGAAGGACAATTGCATTTAAACGGCCAAAATATCACTACGACAGCCAGTCATTTACGCCATATTGGTTTGCTCTATCAAGACCCATTATTGTTTCCGCATTTATCTGTGGCAGGAAACATCGGCTTTGCCATGCCGCCGAGCCCTAAAGCACAGCGACAAACCGCAATTAGTGAGGCATTAACCCAAGTCGGTCTGGGCGGATTAGAGCAGCGTAATCCACAAAGTTTATCTGGCGGCCAGCAAGCTAGAGTAGCATTGCTGCGGGTATTGCTTAGCCAACCTAAAGCCATTTTATTAGACGAACCCTTTAGTAAGCTCGACAGTCAATTACGCCAAGAAATCAGGCAACTCGTTTTTGATCAAATACGCCAGCACCAGCTACCCGCCATTATGGTGACTCACGATCAAACTGATGCCGACGCAGCCCAAGGCGAAGTCATTTCACTTTGAGAAATGATACTGTAATCAGCAGTACTGATATGGGTAGAACAGTTATAGATATAGATAAGCCGTGACGTAACAAAATCGCGACGTTAAAGAATTGAACGATAATCAATAGATTAATTGGAATGACATCATGCTAGATAGATTTATCACCCCAGTAATAAAGCCACTGTTAGCGCCTGCGGTGCTGTTACTCGATAAAAAAAATGTCCACCCTGATCAGCTCACCTTAGTAGGTTTCGGTTTAGGCATGTTGGCCGTCCCCTTGTTGGCATTACAATTTTGGTATGGCGCCTTGTTCTTTATCGCACTTAATCGAATTATCGATGGCCTTGATGGCGCGCTTGCTCGCCACCAAAAACACACCAGTGCCGCGGGTGGCTATTTGGATATTTGCCTCGATTTTTTATTTTATGCCGCCATTCCGCTAGGGTTCGCCTTGGCCAACCCTAATGAAAACGCCTTAGCCGCAGCGGTGTTGTTAAGCGTATTCATCGGCACAGGCTCAAGCTTTTTAGCCTTTGCCATACCGGCTGAAAAGCTGAATTTGCCTCGACCACAATTTGCCAATAAGAGCTTTTATTTTTTAAATGGCTTAACCGAAGGCACCGAAACCATCGCCTTCTTTGTGGCATTTTGTTTATGGCCAACTTATTTTCCACAACTTGCCTATAGTTTTGCCTTTTTAGGGGCCATTACCATTTTTACTCGCATTCATGGCGGCTACTACACACTTAAAAATCAGCTTGTCAAAGGAGCAAAGACTCAGAAATCAGCCGTTAAGGAGCCAACAACATGATAGATGAGATGGTAGCGATACGCTTAGGTGTGTTTTTAACGATTCTGGCATTGATGATGAGTCTAGAATGCCTATTCCCCGCAAGGAAACTAACCAAAACACCACAAACAGCCTCTATAGTCACTCGTTGGTTTGGCAATTTTGGCTTATTAATAATTGCTTCTGTGGTAGCAAGATTACTATTACCACTGGGTTTAGCTGGGTTTGCCTTGTACACCACACAACAACAATGGGGCATATTGCACTGGGTTAATCTGCCCCATTGGGTCAATATTATAAGCAGTCTGTTGTTACTGGACATGCTTATTTACTGGCAACATAGGTTATTTCATCGCATACCGTTATTGTGGCGTTTACATAAAGTGCACCACGCAGATCGCCATGTCGACAGCAGTACGGCTTTGCGCTTTCACCCCTTAGAAATCATCGCCAGTCTTGGGATTAAAGCGCTAGCGATTATCATATTAGGTATACCTGCTGAGGCGGTGATACTGTTTGAGATCTTGCTTAATGGATTTGCCATTTTTAACCACGCTAACATTCGCTTACCTAATAAAATCGAACATATTGCCCGATATGTGGTGGTAACCCAAATACTGCACCGCATACATCACAGCCAAGTGATGGCCGAAAGTAACACTAACTTTGGTTTTAGTATTGTGTGGTGGGATCGGTTATTTGGTAGCTATTCTGCTAATGCCAGTAAAGCAGACGAGGATATCGACATAGGATTAATCGAATACCCAAACGCGAAACAAAATGCATGGTTAACAGGCTTGTTATGGATGCCGTTTACCCAGAAAAAGAAGTGATGCGTAAAACTAAAGCGAGAACATTCGCATAATTAGCGCCATTAAATAACTGCCCCTATCCTTTAGGGTAAATACACATCTAGGTCGCAACATATGGCGGATATGGGCTGCAAAGAATTTCAAGGGTTTTATTTTTCAAAACCCATGACGCCTGAACAATTTTTTGCACATGCCAGTAAGAAAGGACTGAAGTTTGAGCATCAGGACAGTTTAATAAAAGCGTAAACATTTATACCAATCTATAAAGGAGGTTTGGTGTGAGTCGCTTGTTGCTCGAAACTAGATCCCAGTCAACATAACAGCATGCAATAAACGTGTCTTGCTGGGTTTAGTATTAACGCTCGATGCTGAAAATCCAAGTAACGCTTTAATCTTTTCAATCTTATCTGCTGGGATTTTTTACTGGCATTAAAGGCTTTAACGCCTTGGCGCGGTTTGCATAGTAAGTCATATCATGTTGCAGGATTTTGCCTCTAAATAGTAGCTATGACGCTTTAATCGGCAATCCTGAGACAGGCTGTCTTAAATTGACGTTATTGTGGCGTAATTAATTAAGGTGTAAAAAAGCTGTTACCTCTAATAACCATGAATTAAATCACTCATAATAAAATAGTTTTAACTCGAGGCCCTGGTGCAAATAGCCAACCCATTGATCAATAAAATCACTGTCAGCTTGCACACATTTATCGTGCTCGTGATATATTAGCAGCCATTCAAATTTGCTTATTCAGTTAAGGTTCACTCATGAAAATCGGTATTATTGGCGCAATGGAGCCAGAAGTTGTTCATTTAATTCAAGCCATCATTGAGCCTGTGCATAGTACTATTGCCGGAATCGAATTTATTAGCGGTAGCATTGCAGGCAAAGATGTCGTCGTCACTCGCTCGGGGATCGGTAAAGTGGCAGCCAGTATCGCGACCACATTATTAATCGAAAAATTTGCCGTAACCCATGTGATTAACACAGGATCTGCAGGCGGTTTTGTGGATTCTCTCGCTATCGGCGATATTGTGATTTCATCAGAAGTACGTCACCACGACGTAGATGTCACTGCATTTGGTTACGAAATAGGCCAAATGGCCCAGCAACCAGCAGCATTTATGCCTGATATCAACCTAGTGAATGCGGCCAAACAAGCTGTAGCATCATTAGGTGAAGTAAACGCAATAGAAGGATTAATTTGTACTGGCGACAGCTTTATTTGCGACCCGGTACGGACAAAAGTGATGCGTGAAAACTTTCCGACTATGGCAGCCTGTGAAATGGAAGGGGCAGCTATAGCCCAAGTTTGTCACCAGTTTACAGTACCTTTTGTGGTTATCCGGTCTCTATCAGACAATGCCAACAATGACTCACCGGTTGATTTTGACTCTTATATTATTAAAGCAGGCCTGCATTCTGCCATGATGGTGATCGCACTGTTACAACAGCTATAAACCTTCTAGAATCAGTACAGAGACAATAACCTCATAGTCTCTGTACTTAGCAACCCTAAGGTTAACAACAGCCTAACTATTGAGTGTCTATGGTCAATCAATTATTTAATCCTCAATTACTTAGCCAAGATGGCGGGTTACTGCAAAGCTGTTGTATTTTATTTTGTGCCTTAATTTTGGCTCGATTTGCGCCCATTCCTAGAGATCTACAGCCATTATTATGGTTCAACCGCTTAGCCACCTTGATAGCCATCAAAGTAAATCATCCAGAGCGAGCGGTGAGCCAGCAACTTATTGCAGGGATTTTAGCGACACTCATTTTAATTGTGCCTAGCGGGATTATCGTGAGCTTTTTACTCAGCCTTGCTGCATACCCTTGGTTTTTTGAACTGATCATCTTGTATTTCTGTTTATGTGATTCCGCCTTTAAGCCAGTGGCACAAAAAGTGGTTGATGCCATAAAAACCGGCAATAAACAACAAGCCAAACAACTTCTGGCTCCTTGGGTGAGACAAAACACCCAAGCGTTATCAGAGGTGGGGTTAAGTAAAACAACCATAGAGAAACTGTTTACTACTCCCATTTACGGCACCTTAGCAACCATACTATTTTTCAGCATAGGCGGCGCTACGATGACATTAGTGGTGCGTATGTTAAGACAACTACAACATTGCTGGCCGCCTTATCATCCACATTTTTATATTTTTTCAAGTTTTGTCGGCCAGTTAAATAGAGTCATATTTTTCATCCCGACATTACTTTGGCACTGCTCAATCGCCATTCAATTTGGCCAATTGGGTATCAAATCTATTTTTTCACAACCAATATCGACAACAGTGAATAAAGATCAGCTCAATAACCATTACACGAGTTACGCATTAGCGGCCAAATTATTAAAAATAGAATTAGGCGGGCCACAGCAATTTATTGAAAATGGCAACACCATTCGGGTAGATTTACCCAAAGTAAAATCAGGGCCCTTGCCGGATCATCGCCACATTAGCCAAGCCATAACTGTCACGCACACAGCCAATCTTTTTTGGATCAGCCTAACCTTGCTACTACCGCTTATTTGGACCGGATTAAGATTTATTTAAACCATATAAATCTTGTTTTAAACAGGCTATCATTTAGCGATTATGGACTCGTGTGCGTTTGATGTAGGCCTGTTACAACCTGATGTCACCACTCGTTGTTAACATAGGTCAATTATGCCGACAAATGGCTTATATCTTTGTAACATAAATCCTCTATAACTAATTATTAGCTGCATGAAAACCAGTTTAGGAATGCCATTTTGTTCAACCATTTACATGTATCATTAACCACACCAGCATTGCTGTTTCCGGCTATTTCATTGTTATTGCTGGCCTACACCAATCGATTTTTTTCATTAGCGGCATTGATCCGTCAACTCAGTAACGATAAAAAACCGGTACAAGGCGATCAAATTAAAAATTTACGCCAGCGAATTATTATTATTCGCAAAATGCAAGAAGCTGGTGTCAGCAGTTTTGCCTTGTGTGTGTTATGTATGATTTTGATTTACGTTGGCTTTAATCAAGTTGGCTCATTGGTGTTTGGATTGAGTTTACTGCTGTTATTGTATTCGTTGATTTTATCGGTAATAGAAATCCGTATTTCAGTAGATGCCCTCACAATTCATCTCAAAGAGCTAAGTAAATGAGTCAATGGATCTACTTTTTTGATTTATGTGGTACCGCTGTATTTGCCCTTTCGGGAGCGTTAGCTGCTGGTAAGCACCGCATGGATCCTTTTGGTGTTATTGTATTAGCATCTGTTACAGCTATTGGCGGCGGCAGTATTCGTGATGCCTTAATCGGCGCGACACCGGTATTTTGGATCCGCGATCCAAATTATATTATTGTCATTCTTGCGACCGTAGTGGCGTGCTTAGTGTTGGTGCGTAAACCCCATAAATTACCTGCACGCACACTGCCAATAGCCGATGCATTAGGTTTGGCATTATTTACCGTTATTGGCGCAGAAAAGGCCTTATTAATGGGATTGTCTGGTATGGTCGCGGTAGTCATGGGCTTAATCACCGGCGTCGGCGGCGGGATTATTCGTGATTTATTATGTCGACAAATTCCAATGGTGCTGCGAACAGAAGTGTACGCAACCGCTTCTATCGTTGGAGGCATCTGTTATACCTTAAGTATATTTGTCGGCATGGATAGCATGACATCTTTACTGATCGCTATGTTCAGTACGCTAATCATCCGTCTGAGTGCTATTCGCTGGCACTTATCTTTACCGGCTTTTGATTTGAAAACTAAGAGAATTTAATGTGCGAATAATCTTCATATTATGCTGTTTGCTATTGAGCTTTCCCACTAAAGCCAATATTGGTGACATGCCGCGAGAACAACAACTTGCGATGCAATACATGGAAGCACTCACTGATCACGATTATACCGTCTTACGTCGATTTTATTCACGCGAAACAGTATTTTACGATAAGACAGCCAATACGACCTACAAAGGTGGTCGGCACATTATTGCGTTTTTACAACGAGCCCATGAAGGGGTATTAGAATACCGCTTAAACGTAGAACACATGTTTAATACTGGCTCATTGGTGGTAATCATTGGTAGTTATCGCTTACGCGGTCCAGGCGATCAGTATGGTAAACCCGGAAAGATTATCGACCTTGCCGTACCCGGTGTCACTACCCTTAAATTTGATAGCAATACTGAGCGCCTAGTGGAGCAAATGGATTTAATGGATTATCAAACCATGACTGACCAACTTGCGGCTCAGTAATAAATCAGAGCCAATTAAAGCGCTCGCGGCGCGCAATTGACTCTGATTTATTACTGAGCC